>JAESSR010000197.1 GCA_016764015.1 Phycisphaerales bacterium | reverse complement strand
ATATAAAACAGCCAATACTCCGTCAAGAGCCCGATATGCTTCGGTTTATGGTGTCTCACATTCTCGTGGTGGACCCAACTGTTCACTTGTCAAAGAGGCCGACGGTGACCGCATCAAGCGATCGTTTGTCGTTCACAACCGTACTTGGTTGCGGGGATGAGTGTAGGCTGCAGAGTTTGTTAGTCAAACTGTGAGGGCAAACATCTTGACCAATTTATGAAGTTTCCACCCTCAAGGAGATCAAGCCTGCGCATCTTCTGCTTTCCTCCGAGATTTCCCAGCCACACCAATACATGCTGTCCAAACTTCGATGGTTGATTGTCCATCCGAATTGCCGCCCTCAATCGCTTTAAACGCGGAATCGACCACCTTGCTGGCTGCAACAAAGGTCGCTCCGGTTGTTCGGACATCGTCAATGAGGATGTATACTCGATGTTTCTGGGTTGTCGACGAGCGGAGTTTTCGCTGTGCTTTGTTTGAGATAAAAAAAGCATCTTTCATATTTCGTGCTCGGGCGGTCTTTGAGAGCCCAACTTGTTCGCTTCGGAGTTTCGTCGAGAGGATCGGCATGATGGAGCAGCCGCTGGATTTGGCTGCTGATCGGGCGAGAACAAGCGTGTGGTCTACTCCTCGTGAGATTCGTCGAAAACGGTGCATCGGGATGGGTACCAAAGCCGCTTGATCTGGTGGTACCTGTGCGATTTCAAGCTGTTCCTTGATGGCCCATCCCAAATGCTTGCCCAAGCCATAGCCTGTGGGTCGCCAGGATTTGAACTTGAGGGCGAGAACCTCTTGTCGGAGTGTGCCTTGGTACGATCCGAGCCTGATTGCTCGATCCCAAGGCAGTTTCTTGTCTCGGCAGGTGGCGCACCCGTCGCCATCGGACTCAAACTCGCCGATACTCCCGCCGCACCGCCAGCAGTAATCCTTATTCTGATCACGAGTCCACCCGGTTTGCAGTGCCCAGCGATCAAACGCCAGCCCGGTTCGACCGAGCAGGTGGGTCTCGATCGATTCAATCAATGGATTAGGGAGTCGAATGGGTACCGATGTATGAGTTGCTGAAGATGGGGGCGTGTCACTTTGGGGCGGCCAAGTAAACTTTTCAGCGTCGGCGTTCTTCACTGGTGGAATCATTCGAGAGAAGAACCAAAGTCAGTTCCACACCCAAGCTGAGTCCGAATCAGCGTCGCTCTTGCGGCTCGTCGTTGCTGCTGGGTGAGCACTGTATCAAGTGCCCGCTGGAGATGGACCGGCTGTGCCCGGAGCAACAATCCATGAATCTGCTCAAGTGATATATCTTTGACGATCCCGGTGAGCACGCCTAGGCGGACAAGGCTCAGCAGTTCCATTGCTTCATCGACTTTCATCAATCGAGCATGGCGGAGTGTGCCCAGTGATCGCCAAATCTGATCTTCGAGCATGTCCTTACGATTGCTCAAGAGATTCTTGCGTGCGTGGCGTTCGTATCCGACGATCTTGGGGATGATTTCGAGTTCCATTTCTCTCAGGAGCATGTCGTCGGATTTACCGAGTGTTGTTTGGTTTGATATCTGGTAGAACTCGCCGGAGGATTCGGAGCCTTCGCCATAGAACCCGCGGACCGCCAATCCCATATCGGTCGCGGCTCGTCGAACCTTGTCGAGCTCGCCGGTGAGTTTGAGTGCGGGCAGGTGGAGCATGACCGAGAGCCTTAAGCCGGTTCCGACATTGGTGGGGCAGGCGGTAAGGTACCCGAATCGTGGGCTGTAGGCGTAATCGAGCCCGGCTTCGATCTGGTCGTCAAGCTCGTTTGCCTCTTCTAAACAAGCACCCAGAGCCAATCCGGAGCGGATGGTTTGTAGACGGATGTGGTCTTCCTCGTTGATCATAATGCTCACCCGTTCGTCGGGGACAAGCACCGCGACGCTGCGAGGTTCATCGAGCCCGCCTTTGCCTGTGGTGAGTTTGCCCTTGGCGTGCTGGCGGGACATCAACTGGCGTTCGACGAGCAGGTTGCGATCATCGCGTCCAATTTCGTGCAGGTCGATCCACATGAACTGCGTCGAGTCGTTAGTGCTCATGTTGAGAATGCGCTGCTTGCATGCTTCGAGGATCTGTGTGCGATCGAGCCTTGATGCCTGAGGGGTGAACGGGAACCCGGAGATATTCCTCGCCAAGCGAACCCGCGAGGACATCACGACATCGTTCGAGTCGCCTAGTCCACGGAGCCACTCGGCGTTCTTTGAAAACGCGGTTCCTCGCATCGGGTTGGAGCCTTGTGGCGTGTCGTCGGCTGCCTGCATCGGCGGGTTCTCCGATTGGGATTGGATGAAATGATTACGGCCTAGAGATTGAGCGGATGAATGCTCGTGACCCTGATTTGCGCAACCTGATCTTAGGATGAAGCGGGTGCGGAATCAGAAGCGGATGATCTATTGGGCGCAGGTTCTATTTGGGATGCTGCCAATGATGTGAGCCGGGTGAGTTCATCGCGGAGCATCGCTGCCTGCTCGTATTCCTCATCATGGATGGATTTGGCTAGGCGTTGACGCAAGGCATCGAGGCGTTCTTCGCGTTGGCGGATATCGCCGAGCAATGCTTCGATTCGATTGGAGTCGTTGGCGTCTTTGCTTTCGCAGAGTGCTCGCTTGGGCACCTTGCCGACATGGTTGCACCCGCCCTCGTGTGCTCGTTCGATCATCGGCCCGATGCGGTCTTCAAAGATTTGATAGCAAGCTGGGCACCCGAGCAAGCCGGTCTTTTTGAAGTTCGAAAAGGTCTGCCCGCACCCGACACATGCCTGGTGAACCGGGTTGAGTTTCATGGTTGGGCGAGGTTTTATAGACTCGTTGGGGGCATCGGTTGTGAAGTCGTCCTCTGGCGAGGCGTCCTCATCGGTGATGACCTGCCCCATGATATAGCTAGCGCTCGAAATGAGCTGGTTGATCGGTACATAGGGATCAATGCTGACCCCCTGTTGGCGTGCGCATTGTTCGCACAGGTGCCTTTCGACCTTTTTTTTGTCGTTGGTGATGATCACTTCGTGGATCGTCGCTTCATGTTGGCCACATTCGCAGAGCATCCGTTGCCCTCCAGTATTCTCAATCCATTGTCTGAACCTGCTGAGTATACAGGATTTGCATCAAAATTAAAAGAGCCCACACGCAATGTTGTGGGCTTTTGATGGGATATTTTTAGAAGGTTGGTTCACAAGCACCCGAAAACAAGGGGCAAATGATGATTCAGCGGGCGTTTTAGCCCTCTGCAGCAGCAAGTTTCTGCTGGCGGGTGTACCCGAACTTTCTCTTGAGAGGCTTGACCAACAATCCTGAACGGATCGCATGAGCCGAGGCGTAGACCTTTACAGTGGTCTTTGAGCCGTCGTTGTTGGTGACTTCAGCGTTGACCTTCTGCAGGTTTGGCTTGAACTTGCGGCGTGATTTACCGGTGGTCTGGAGGCCGAAACCACCCTTTGAGATCTTGGCACCGCCGTAGGCTTTTCTGTTGCCGTAGGTTGTCTTTTTTCCGGTGAAGTGGCATTCAAATGGCATAGTTCGTACCTCAGTCTGGCCTCAGTTTGGCCTCAGTCTGGTCCATAAGGACATATCGGTGCCCACCTTGGGCGTTGGGTCGTGATGATAGGCGTGGGAAACTGGAAATCAATAGATAAGTGGAGTGGGTGGGCAGCAAATTGAGGAGAATGGTGGGGATGGAAGGTGTTTGGTTGGAGTGGGTTTGCCAGGTGGGGCACCCGGCATCCGGCTATGAGCGGGTTGTGATAGTTGAAGAGGAGTGGTTTGGAGAATGTTTTTTTGAAGAATTGTGTAAATTAGGTATCGCATTCGATTCCATAGTAGGTTAAGATTTGAAAAGTTTAGAAAGTTATAGAGATTTAACAGGAGAGAAGAAATGAAAAGCATCGTTCCCATTATTTGCATTGCTGCCGCAACAGGTTTCGCTTCTGCGAGCATCATTAGTGTGAATTTTAGCGGCACTCTGGAAGATATTTTTGACCCGACCGGAATTCTTGGGGGGGGCGAAACTTGGTACGCTTCGATTGAGTTTGATACCGATATGCTGTTCACAGGGAGTAGATTTGAAACTGCGGTTTACCAAGGTGGAAGCGGTGAGTTTCAATTCGGGAATGGGCAAGTAGAGTTCTTTAATGGATCGCTCCGAGTTACCGACGGAGATCCAAATGCAGTTGATGAATTTGGAGATCCAGCTCACGAGTTTGATGTTCTTGCTATTTTTGCACGGCCCTCTGCCGGGCCAGCCTTTACTTTTTATGCTCTTGATTTCAGTGCCAATACCTTTGATTCAACAGATTTTCCTTCACTAGGGCTTACATTCGACACTTTTTCACAGGGAATAGTTGGAAACACTTACGAGTTAAATAATGGTTTTTTGTTGTCGGCTGATGTTGTTGTTGACACCATCACGGTCACCCCTTCACCATCGGGGCTTTCATTGCTTGCCATAGCATCGTTGGGAGTTGGCCGTCGGCGTCGTAGAAACTGAGTTGTAGAGTAAGCAAATTTGTATTTGAAGGCCGGCGCCTTCTTTCAGCCGGGTGCCGTCTTCGGCTCCTGCATGGCTTCTTTTGATATCCTCCCCGATCCTCAAGATGTGGAGGAGACTTTGTCACCTCCATGGCACCCTGAGAAGAACCTCCTTTGCCGGTGCTTTCGATTATATACACGATTAAATCGCGTCAAAGTCGGATTTTTGAGTAGAATCAGAATGGGATTCCAGTAGAGTGCAGTCGATAGGAATCTTTTGAACAGAATACAAATCAGTCAATAGAGAGAAAATGGGGTCAGATTGAATAATAACCAGACTTTTCGTACCAGCCGTTTGTTTTTGCCAGCTTTGGTGACGGGCGTGCTCGCCTTGGTCACGCCGGCATTTGGGCAGGTGATCAATGAAGATATCAAACTTCTCGCGGTCGACGGAGAGGCCGATAATCAGTTCGGCATCTCCATCGCCATCGACAATGGCATCGTCGCCGTAGGGGCGTGGGGTGACGACGACAATGGCTTTGGCTCTGGTTCGGCGTATCTTTTCAATGCCGCCACCGGTGCCCAGATTGTCAAACTTCTTCCTCTCGACGGATTGGCGGGTGATCTCTTCGGCAACTCGATCGCCATTGCCGATGGCGTGGTGGCCGTGGGAGCGAGATGGGACGACCTCACCGGCTCCAATTCTGGTTCGGCCTACCTTTTCAACACCTCCGGTACTCAGACTACCAAACTCCTCGCGAGCGACGGGGCGGCGGGTGACGAGTTTGGGTTTTCCATCGCCATCGCCGATGGTGTGGTGGCTGTTGGGGCGTGGAGAAATCGCGACAACGGCACCAATTCTGGCTCGGCGTATCTGTTCGATGCCGCCACCGGCGTCGAGATATTCAAACTCCTCCCAATCGACAACTCGACGGGGGACAGTTTCGGCTGGTCCATCGACATCGCCAACGGCATAGTGGCTGTGGGGGCGAAGGAAGATCGTGACAACGGCATCCGATCTGGTTCGGCGTATCTATTCGACGCTGTCACCGGTGTTCAGATTGCCAAACTGCTTGCAAGCGATGGTACAGCGAATGATCGATTCGGCCATTCCATCGCTTTGGGCGACGGCGTAGTAGCCGTGGGGGCGTGGAGGAATCGTGACAACGGCATCAGATCTGGCGCAGCGTATCTTTTCGATACCTCGACCGGTGTCCAGTTCGCTAAACTTCTCCCAAGTGATGGAGCGGGGCTCGATGAGTTTGGCTGGTCCATCGCCATCGACAATGGTGTGGTAGCCGTGGGGGCGAACCGTCACAATGACAACGGCCAGACCTCTGGTTCGGCGTATCTTTTCGATGCCGCCACCGGCGTCGAGATCGCCAAACTCCTCCCGAGCGACGGAGCGACGCTTGACCAGTTTGGCGAATCTATCGCTATGGACAACGGCGTGGTGGTTGTGGGGGCAAGCTTAGATGGCGATAACGGCTTTGAGTCTGGTTCGGCGTATGTGTTCAGCGTTCCGGGAGCGGATTGTCCTGCGGATTTCACTGGTGACGGCAACCTGAACTTCTTTGATATCGCAGCATTCCTCACCGCCTTCGGCAACAGTGATCCTATCGCAGACTTTACTAGTGATGGCGTATTCAACTTCTTTGATGTGGCCGCCTTCCTTCAGTTCTTCGCCGCTGGGTGTCCATAAGGGATATACGAAACGGGTGGCATAGAGGAGACTTCGTCACCTCCATGCCACTCAGAATCCTCAAAACGGCAGCCGCCCGAGGAGCCGGATGACTCTTCGGGCGGCGATTATCCGTTTGGATTGCCTGTGTGGGTCTTGATTGATTCCATCAGATCAGTTGTTTGATGCGACCGAGCCTTCGATTTCAACCTCTTGTGGGGTGATTTCGATGATGGTTGGTTCGATGTTGAACTGCTCTGGCAGTGTATCGAAGCTCTGAACGCGTCCTTCTTGATCGATGAGGTACTGGGCTTCCTCGAGGTAGCCTCCGGTCTTTTCGCGGTTCGAGATGGCTTCAAGGCGGGCACGCTGTTCGGAACGGATGTTCGACAGACGGCCATTGAGCTGATCCAGCGAGTTTGCCTGGAATCGGCTGTGGGCATCGATCGTGTCCTGACGATCTTCCATCATCTCGATGAGACGATCATTGCGAGCGATGGTATCGATCTGGGCGTCAAGCTGGAAGAGCTTGGCTTGGAACTCGGACTGTTCGCCGACGAGACGGTTGAGGAGGTCTGCGAGCTGCGCTTCCTGATCGCTCAGGTATCCAAGATCGATGTCGAGGTCTTGAGCACGGGTGGCGTACAGGCCTTGGGTTTGCTCGATCTGCTGACGCTTGGCGTATGCATCGTCGAGGTCTACGGGCTTGTTATTAAAGCTGATCCGAACGATCGCACCAGGGTTTGCACTCTGGGTGACGCGAGCCTGGGCGATTTGTGAATCGACGACATTGAGATCATTGCTTGCGAGTGCGACGACCTTGGTGGCGATCTGCATTTCGCGTTGAAGCTGGGATATCTGTGTCTGGACTTCACTCAGATCGGAGCGGACCTCAGCGATTTTGCCTGGGTACTGTGCTTCAAGCTTCTTGACCTGTGCCCGGAGGATGATGGGGTCATCGAGGTTTGAGTCGATGACCCCGATGAGGCTGCCTCGGGTCTGATTGAACATGGCGTGTGCCCGCTGTGGGCCGGCGACTGCAACAAGGACACCACCGGCTAGGGCGGTGATCACGACGCCGCGTACTACTGTTTTACCAATGCATCCCATTGTATTTCTCCAAACTAGATGTCGATCTTCCTGAGAATCGACTGGGTTTTGTGTTCCCGATCAAACTGGATCGGGGTTGGTTTCGTGTTTGTCGAGCTGAGTGCCCGACAGGAGGTATGTGGGAAAGCGGGAAGTTGAATTTCATGGTCAGCACAAAAAATGACATGAAAATCTCTCTCAATCGTGCAACTTGGGGTTCTCGGACAAGCAAAGTTGGCTTTTTTGCACCCTGAGCGTGGGTTTGCGGGTATCCTGATAGGAGCATTGATTTGAAACTCGGCCGCCGAATTTCCTAAGAATGTTGATCCCGCTGCCGTGTGGACGGTAGAACGGGTGTCCGGTCTGCTGTTTTTATCATTTGCTTTGAATGAAAGAGGGTCCATGCTTACCAATATGACCACCAGTTTTATCGCTCGATTGCGTGCCAATGACGAAGCCGCTTGGTTTGAGCTCTGGGAGACCTTTGGGCCTGTGATCCGTATCCAGCTTTCTCGGTGGGGTCGTGGACGGATCGGGGTGGAGACGGTGCGGGATCTGTCGCAGGAAACGCTGGCGGCATTGTCCAACTCTATAGATAGGTACGATCCTGCCCGCGGTGCTCGATTCTCGACTTGGTTATTGGCCATCGCCAAGCATGTGCTCGGCGATGAGATTGATCGAAGAATGGCGCTCAAACGCGGCGGGGGCAAAGCCAACGCACAGTTCGATGAGACTTGGATGAAAGCAGATGCGACCCAAGGGGTTGATGAAATCTACGAGGCATCGATCTTCTGCGCGAAGGTTGAAGCAGCGATCAAAATGGTCGAGCGGGAGACCGATTTTACGGATTTCACGATCTATCGGATGCGTGTGCTCGATGGGCAGTCTGGCAAGGAGGTCGCAATAGCGATCGGGGTGTCTGAGCCCACTATTAGTAGGCGGCTTGCCAAGGTGCGTGGGGTGCTGCGGGTTCGGCTCGGCGAGGTCATCGCGACTTATTCGTTCACCAAGGAAGAGCTTGCCGAGGCTGAGCGAAATGGCTTGAGCCTGAATCCCAATAGTGAAGGCAGCGGGGAAGTCGGCTCCGCGGATAAATCCAGCGATGTCATGTTTGATGAAGCAATCGCGGAAATATACCACCGGCAGATGCAGCTGCGAGAAGAGGATGAGCGTGCCTTATTGGGCTAAAACACTCAACTACTCAACGCAGCGTAGGGGCAGCAGGTCATGACCATCATCTCTCTCTTCGGAATCATCGCAGCGATACTCGTCGGGGCATTTGTGCTCGCAGCGGTAATCTTTCTGTTCTCCAAGATATTCGGAATGACCTTTCTCATTCTCCGAAACATCTTTCGATTCATCGGTGAAGAGGTCACCGACACGCTTCGGCTTGTTGGGGCGATCCTTGCTTCGGTTCTTTATGCACCGTTGGTTGTGCTGAGCATTGTCATCGGACGATGGTCGGCATCAAAGCATTACGCCGGTGCATTCAACAGTGAGATCAAAGCAGCGGGTCGTTGTGTGTATCGGATTGCAATCGGGAACTTTGCCCGGCTCTTTGGTGTATCAGAAGCACTTGAAGGCGTCGAACGGCGCGTGCCTGATATGATGGCTGCTGCTCCTACACGCGATAAACCCTCCAAGCGAGTGGGTATGTTTGAAGGATATAAAATTGTTGGTTCGCTCAAGGGCGGCGGTTCTGGTGGCAAGCTGTATATCGCAGAGCCCGACGATGTAAAACAGGCAGTCTTTGCCAAGCGAAAGCTCGGTGAAGTTGATCAGGTTGTTATCAAGGTGTTTTCATTGCAGGATGGTTCGAGCTTGCCTCAGATCGTGCGTGAGAGCCGGGCGCTTGATGCTGCCCGTTCATTGGGTTTGGTGCTTGAGCATGAGATGACCCCCGATCGTTTCTTCTATGTCATGCGGTATGTGCCTGGCGAATCACTCTCGATGGTGACCACTCGGCTGCATTCACTCAGTGGTATTTCAGGGCTCGAAAATGAGCATCTCAAATCGGTCATGAGCTACAGCCAAGACTTGCTCATCGCGCTCGACACCTATCACAATGCAGAGCTCTGGCACAAAGATGTCAAGCCCGACAACATCATTGTTGATGGGCACGGACAGGACGCCAAGGCTCATTTGGTGGACTTTGGGCTCATTACTCCTATGCGTTCGGCGATGACATTGACCACGCATGGTACAGAATATTTCCGTGATCCGGAGCTTGTGCGCCAGGCTCTTCGTGGCGTGAAAGTCCATCAGATCGATGGCTCGAAGTTCGATGTGTATGGTGCCGGTGCGGTGTTGTTCTCAATGATCGAAAACTCGTTCCCTGCGCATGGCGGATTGTCGCAACTGACCAAGCGATGCCCAGATGGATTGCGTTGGATCGTGCGCCGTTCGATGGCGGAGTATGATCGTCGCTATCCGAGTGCAGCGGTGATGCTCGCGGATTTGCGTGTGGTACTGGCAGCCGAAGATCCGTTTAGTGTCAAGCCGATCGATCTGCCGAGTGTTTCGCAGGGTGATGTTGCCGCGGCCAACCAGGTTGAGTCGATCGCCGCTCCAGAGTTTGATATGCCAATCAGCATTGGGCGTTCACCAGTGCCACCGATGCCAGCTTCACCATCGCCAAGGGTTGGTGCGCCCGGGAATGACAATCCTCGCGCCCGCGTTGGTCGCCCTAAGGCAGTGCTGGCGAGTTGGTGGTCTGGCAAGTACAATGCAAGTAGCGGAGCGGAGCGGGTAGCCGATGAACCTGCGCTGCGGGGTATGGGCAGTGTGCGCCGAGCCAATGCCAATGTGCATGCTCATGAAGAGCGAGCCGTGCATGCGCCGCGACCATTGCGTGATGCAAACGATCGCAAGCCCGCAGCCCAGCAGATCAAGGATGCACGCAAGCGTGCGCACCAGATGCGATCACGAGCTGGCAAGCGGATGAATGCGAATCGTAAGCGGAAGAATGATTTTTCCAACACACCAGGTGTCGCTGTCGTGTTTGCCGGACTTCTTGGGATGGTCGTGTTGTTTGCGGGCGGCGCAGTAGCACTCGCGATGTTCACTCCTGTATTTTACAACAACAATACACCCGCAACGCCCGTGGCACCACAGGCATCACTGGCACCGCAGGCTCCGATGGTGTCAGTTGCTGGAGCCGAGATTCGTATTGATGGCACCAATGTCGTAATCTCACTTTCTGATTCACAGTACATTGATGAAGCATCTTCTATGCTCGATGGGATCAAGATGGTCGATGCCGAGGTACTGATAGTGCCGATGCTTGCCCAGCCGATTGATCCGGCAGTGTTCACAGAGTTGCAGGTCGGAATCAATCAGCTCCGCGATAAGGGATTGACGATCTTAGGTGATCTGGGTTCAACTACAGATGATGAGTTTGTGATCGAGCAGACGGCAGAACTCGCCAACGCGATCGGGTCAGTTCCGGTTGATTCACCCGAGTTTATCATGAGGACTCAGCAATGGATCCTCACCAAGTCATTCGATGGCGTGCTGGTGCTGGGCACCATGCCGGGGCAGTCTGATGAGCATACAGCAATGCTGGTGATGGACAAGTTCCACACCATTGTGCCGATCTCAGATCGGACTGTGCATGATCTGCTCTTGGTGCTCAACAATAATGGCTACACCCGCGAGTAGATATGGTTGGAGTGGGTGCCACTACTCGCCGTCATCGGCGCAGTAGTGTGAGTGCTTGGGTATGAGGTAAGACACTACTGCGCCGCTTCGCGTCGAGTAGTGTCATCGGATAAAAACTTTGGTTAACTCTGCGACACTTCGATCAACCGATCGAGTGTCGTTTTTGCATACCCATCGTTGATAGATGCTCTGGCGAGTTCGATGCCAGATGCGAAGTCGTGGCACGCGTCGGCGACGAGTAATGCTCCAGCGGTGGTGAGGATCACCATGTCGCTATACGGGCTTGGGTTGCCCGCGAAGATGTCGGCGATGATTTCGGCGCTGTGCTCGACGCTCGATGCTTGGAGTTGATCGAGCGTGGTGCGTGGCAGCCCGAAATCTTGAGCGTCGATGGCTTCTTCTTGGAGTACGCCATCACGGACATGCATGATGCGCGTGGGTGCGGTGGTGGTGAGTTCGTCGAGCCCGTCGTGGGCGTGGACGATCATGGCTCGTTTTGCGCCGAGATTGGCGAGGGTCTGGGCCATGGGTTCGACGAGGGCGTTGTCGTAGACTCCGATGAGTTGGCGATCGGCGCCAGCGGGGTTGGTCAATGGGCCAAGGGCATTGAAGATGGTTGGGAATCCGAGTGATCGACGCGGGCCCATCGCGTGTTTCATTGCAGGGTGATGATGGATCGCAAAGCAGAAGCACACGCCGGCCTCCTTGAGGCATTTGGATTGAACCGTTGGCGAGGCATCGACTTTGACACCGAGGGTTTCAAGGACTTCTGCGGAACCACGCCCTGTTCGGGAGCGGTTGCCGTGCTTTGCGACGACGATGCGTTTGATGGTGGACTCTGCGGGGAGCTGCACCCCTGCCGCGACGATCGCGGCGGCGGTGGAGACATTAAAGGATTTGGGGGCGCCTCCAGTGCCACAGGTGTCGATAAGGACTTCGCCCGGGGCGCATGTATATTCCACTTTTTCGACATGTGCACGCATCGCGCGGGCAGCGCCGGTGAGGGTGGCGGTATTCGGGGGCATGGTTTGGATCAATGCCAAGAGGGCCCCGGTTTGGGATTGGTCGAGTTGCCCATTGAGCAGCGCAAGGAAGGTCTGCTCGGCTGCGGCTTCGTCGAGCGGGGTGCCGGCGAGCAATGTACGCAATATTTGATGGATTTGATCTGGATTCATACGATGAGAGGGTAGCAGAGATGTGGCGTTGAATGTGCCATTGGCGCGTGTTTGAACACAAACGCATCTTGGAGCGATTGGATGTTGTAGAATCAGTGGAATGGAAGATGTTCAACACAACTTGAATCAAACGCCTCGCAGCATCGCCCACCGGGCGGCGGGGGTTGTTTTTCGCCGACGAGTGATTGATGCGATGGGGTACTGGCTTGTTCGAGTGTTCGTGGCTGCGGTTTTATTGATTGCGCTATCAAGATTGACCGGATGGGTAGTGGGTTCGCAATGGTGGTGGGGCTGGCTGATTGGTGCTGGGGTGGTTGCATTTGTGCTTAGTGTACTCGACGGGGTACGAGGACGATTGAGTGATGCCCAAGGGGCAAGTGTGCTCGATGATCGGCTTGGGCTCAAGAGCCAGATTCGCTCGGCGATCGAACTTGAATCGGAACAAGGGCATGAAACGCAATCGAAGGGCTTTGTGGCCCTCGCCCAGAGACAGGCCCAGACGGCTGCTGCTGGCGTTGAGATCGGGCGTGCCTTTGATCGTGTGGATACGAAAAACTGGTGGCGTGCGGGCGGGTTGCTTGCTTTGTCAGTTTCAATAGGCGTTTGGATGCCGATGCGTGCTGTTGGCGATCAACCATCACAGAATGTGATTCCAGAGCAGGCGATCGCCAAGATCGATGCTGTGGAAGATTCACTCAGCGAGTTGATTGAAGATATCGAGGATGAAACAACTGAGGTGCAAGAAGCAATCGCCGAGATTGAGTCGCTCAAGGAAGAGCTTGCCCAAGGCGTAGAGGATACTGATCAAGCCAACGCACGCACGGCGGCCAAGCTTGAGCAACTCGCTGATGCGTTTGATGAGCAGGCAGAGGAAGCACAATCTCAAGGGCAGCAGCTGCGTGATCGGATCGCGGAGGCTCAGAATCAATCGCTTGAAGCAGAATCTTGGGATCAGCCTCTCGATGACTTTGCCGAGTCGATCAAGGAGCAAGATTTCGACCAGGCTCAAGAGCAGCTCGATGAGTTGCGAGATCAGATCGATCAGATGAGTGATGCCGAGCGTGAGATGTTGGCTCAGCAGCTTGAGCAGCTCGCCGATGCGGTTGAGCCGGATTCGTTGGAGGATGAGCCTGAAGATTTATCTGAGCGTGATCCTGTACAAGAACTGGCCGAGTCGATCCGTGATGAGGCGGAAGATATCCGTGAGCCTCAAGAGTCGGCCAAAGAGGAAGACCAAGAATCGGATGCGGAGCAATCAGACGAGCAAGCCGATGAACAAGCCGATGATGAGCAAGCCGGTGAGCAATCAGAGGGTGAGCAGGGTGCAGATGAGGGCAATGAGTCAGGTGAGGGTTCAGTAGAGCAAGGCTCACAACAGAGCTCCGAGCAAAATCCTGAGAAAGAGAGTGAACGCTCAACGGAGCGTGAGGGATCAGATTCCGAATCACAGGAATCTGGTAGCGAAGAGAATCAAGCGCAGGAAAAGCAGAGCGAGTCGTCAGAGGGGGATGAATCGCAGCAAAGCGAGAGCGAAGATTCACAGCAAGGCGAAGAGAGTCAATCTGTCGAGCAGACGGACGAACACACAGGGCAAGAGTCCGCTGGCGAGTCTAAAGAAGAATCACAAGAGTTGCAAGATTCTGAGGAACAAGGAGATACTGAGCAACCGAATCAAGAGCAAAGTAGCGAGCAGGATGATGGGAAACAGCAGGAGCAAGAGGGGAAGCGTTCACTCGAAGATGCATTGGAGAAGATGAAAGAGTACAAAGAACGGGCGCAGCGCAGCCGCGAGCAAGCGGAGGATATCCGCGACCAAGCACGCGAAGTGCTTGAACAACAAGAGAGCAATGAGG
This sequence comes from Phycisphaerales bacterium, assembly GCA_016764015.1. The sequence goes on along the minus strand of JAESSR010000197.1, from coordinate 2,999 downwards.
ATCAGCAGGGCGGAGCTTCCGGTCGGCGGTTGAACGAGAATCAAGAGGAGCCATCTGGTGGTGCTGGCGATGAGCCTCGTTCGCCAGATGATGAGCAAAAGGTTGCTGATGCAAAGACCAAACCTGACTTCGTGCCAGTTGATGCTCGCGGCGAAAACAACGCGGGTGCTGGCGAGCCGGTCGGCAAGTGGTATGCGCCCGAGGGCGAAGCATCCGAGCCAGGAAGTACGAAGCAAACAGCCGAGCGGTTTCGCCAGGCTTCGGAGCAAGCCCAGCGTGCGCTCGATCAGCAGCAGGTGCCTCGCAAGTACCGTCGGGTTGTGCGCGAAGCATTCAAGCGGGTGAAGGAACGAGCAGATTCAATGGAGCAGGGTGGGACGATCGCGCCTCAGGGGAAAGATGCGACTGCCAAGCCTGAGTCCAAGCCCGCAAAGAAAGCAGCAGGTAGCGACGGGTGAACATCGCAATCGACCAACCTTGGTGGCTCTTTCTTACGCTTGTGGGTGTGGTGTCGGGTGTGCTCGGGTGGCGTTGGATGCGTGGGATTCCACGATTCAGACGGGCGATCGCGGTGATGATTCGTGTGCTGCTCTTTGGGGTTCTAGGCATCGCCATGAGCGGCGTCTACAAGGTAGAAACAGCGAACGATCTCTCGGTGATTGCTGTTGTCGATACTTCGATGTCCGTGCAGAGCTTCGCGTCGTTTGGGCGTGATGAGCTGGGGATGGCGATCACGATCGATCAGGCATCTCGTGGTTTTCTTGCCAATGCCAGCGGCGAACGCCAGCCCGATGATCGGCTCGGGATTATCGCTTTCGATGGACGGGCGCAAACAATCGCATTGCCTACCAAATCACAGGTGCTCGATCGAGCCATCGAGATTGAATCTGTCGATGGAAGTGATTTGCTGAAGGCAATCGAACGGGCGAGGATGCAGTTCCCGCCCGATGCCAATGCACGGATTGTTCTCATCTCTGACGGGCGATCGACCACGAGCGGGCTCGATCAGATTCCCGCAGATATCCCGATTGATGTCGTGCCAATACGATATGCGGTGCAAGAAGAAGTGATCGTGGAATCGGTCGAGATGCCTGCGCGTTCGCTTCCCGAATCGATTGTTGATGTCCGCGTGGTGCTCCGGAGCCTTGGCAGTTCAAACGGTGAGTTGGCGTTGTTTTATAACGCAGAGCCTGTGGATATTAATGGCGATCTTCCCGGGAAACTCCGGGCGATCCAAGTGGTGCCCGGACAGAGCGTGCTTGTGTTGCCTGTGCGACTTGGGTCTGGGCGCGTGCATCGATTTGAGGCTCGGTACATCCCTATCAGCACCGGCGATGCAACATACAACGGCGATACGAGCCTAGGAAACAACCAAGCCGGCGGGGTCACGATGACCTCAGGCAAGGGGCGCGTGCTTGTTGCGGCACAGATTGATGAAAGTGGTGTTTCGCAGGCTGCCCACTTGATCAGCACACTTACACAAGCGAAGTGGGTGATCGATGTGGTGATCCCCGGGCAGTTCCCGACCGATCTGCTCGAGATCGAAGCGTATGATCTTGTCGTGATGGTCAACACGCCGAGGGATGCACTTGAGCTCGAAGCCGATTCACTCATCAATACCTATGTTCAGGATCTTGGCGGCGGGGTGATCTTTGTCGGCGGGCGCGAAGCGCTCGGGGCTGGAGGATGGCAGGGATCGGTGATCGAAGACATCTTGCCGGTAAAGCTTGATGTGGCCGATGACTTGATAGTCCCCGCGGTCGCGGTGGTATTGGTGCTCGATTCGTCGGGATCGATGCGCAACAAGGTGATGGGGTCGTCACGATCGCAGCAAGCGATTGCGAACGATGCGGCAGCCGGTGCGATTAAAATTCTTGATGAGAAAGATTTGATTGGCGTCGTGTCGTTTTCGAATACTGCCAGGATGGTTGTGAAGATCGGACCGAATGATCAGCCTGAAACAACACACTCGCAGATCGCTTCGATATCTAGTTCTGGAGGCACGAACATAGCGCCCGCACTACAGATGGCCGGCGGGATGCTCAACTCGATCGATGCCAATACCAAGCATATCGTTTTGCTCTCAGATGGAGAATCGCAGAATGCTGAAAAGCTGCCTCAGCTTGCCAAAGAGATTGGCGAGATGGGGATTAAGGTCTCGACGATCGCGGTGGGGGACGGCGCGGATGAATTAACCATGCGCACCATCGCCAAGAACTCCGGGGGCGTGTACTACCGCGTGCGCAACCCGAGTGTGCTGCCCAGGGTGTTCCTCAAAGCGATCCGGGTCGTGCGCACGCCGATGGTCCGCGAGGGGGTGGTCTCACCGATTGTGCTTGAGAACGATACACCCGCGACAGGATTCCTCGGCAGATTGCCCGAGCTGAGCGGGCTGGTAATCACCGAGACCATCAGCGATGACCCGCGGGTATCGACGCCGATTGTTTCGTCGCAGGGCGAGCCGATCTTTGCGTTCCATCAGGTTGAGCTTGGGCGGGTGAGTGTCTTTACATCCGATGTCTCTCGGTGGTCGGGCAAGTGGATCGAATCGGATGTGTTTGCATCGTTCTGGACGAATGTTGCGAGCTGGACAATGCGGAGCGATCAAGACGAGCCCGGGGAGTTGTCGTTGGTCGTTCGCAACAACCGAGCCGAGATTGAGTACAACGCGATTGATCCCGATGGCGTGCCGATCGATGGCTTAGATGTCGCCGTGCAGGTGTTTGATGCTTCCGGGCAAGCACGAACGCTGAACTTGGTGCAGGTTGGCTCTGGGCAATACACTGGCGTGGTCGATGAGTTGGGTACCGGCGTGCATGTCGTGATCGCGAGCCCGCACCAAGCCGATCAACCGTTGCAGCCGACGATTGCAGGATTGCAGGTGACCGGCGTCGATGAGTTCAAACACCTGAGCGCAGACCCACAAGCCTTGATCGCCCTCGCCAACCGTACCGGCGGGCGGGTGTTCGATCTGGGTGATCCAGCATCGGCCAATCTCT
>JAESSR010000015.1 GCA_016764015.1 Phycisphaerales bacterium | reverse complement strand
TGCTTCCTCTTCCCCATTGCCGATTGCCTGCTGCCCATTGCCTTCTTCAAATCAAGACCCCCTCCGTCCGCGAAGACGCGGCCACCTCCCCCACAAGCGTGGTGGAGGCGTAAGACCCAAGAACCCGGCTGCGCATATGAATGCGAGTCGGGGCACCCGGAAATCTAAAGAGTCTCGATTCTTATCAGTTGATCGGTGTCGCGATCTGTGCGATCACATGGCCGACCTTCACGCGGGCGAGTGAGTAGATGCGTACCTGCGTGTCATATATCTCACGCACCGTCCGTGGATCGATCGAGATCAGATGCATCAACGCATCGGTATCCGCATCACGATCAGCCGTGGGCACACACAACTCCGGCTCAGCCCGGATCAATAACCCGAAGTTGTTCCGCGCCCAGGTCTGGGCAGCCAACAGGCGGTTCATCGCATCATCAGAATCGGCATCGCACACAATCAGGTGCAATCGACCCTTTGAATCAAGTGCTAAATCCACACCCGGAGCCTTCGGGCACCGCGCCTCGATCGGCTTGAGCCCTGGGATCATGGCACAAAGCCCATCACGCAATGTCGGCGCATTCTCTTGATCTGATTTAGGCTCTGGCTGTTGCTCAGTTCGTTGCTCCGGCTTTGATTCCTGCTCGTGATGAATATCTTTCGGGCTTGGAATCTGCACACCCGCAGATGGAAACTCGACCATTGGGGCCGATGATTCCGAATCGATAGAGTCTTGAACATGCTGCTCAGATACATCATCTGTATCGCTCTGCACACGAGCAGCGTGCACCAATCCATCAAGAATATGTGATGCAGGATGCGAGATTGAATCTCGGTACAGGTTGGTCGTGCCGGTCGCGTCGATCCGTCCGGAGCCGATCATGATTTCGATCGGGCGTTGGATGAATGTCTCGACCGCGTTGCCCAACTTGGTGCATGCGTCCGCCGCCATCTCTTGCCCAGCCCCCATCACCGCGACGCGCAGCGTCGGGCCTTCATCATCTATATACTGTTCGCCGAGTGTCGCATCGAGCGTTTTGATCAAGCGATACGATGCAACCACCGCGGCTTCATCGGCTCCAGTCAAGATCGTGATCTCTTCAATCTCAGGGCGATCGAGCAGCTCGGGCTCGTTGGATTCATCAACCCGCAAAATCACACGATCCGCGAGCTTGGATACCGCTGCCAGTGCGTCATCAAGCTGATCGAATGATCGGACACTGATCGATTCGCCATCGGTGATCAGATCGACTGAGGTTGACCCAGAGGCCGCCCGTACCAATGCGACGGTCTCGCAGCGTTGCTTTGCTTGATTACATGCGTATTGACGCGCCCAGAGTGTCGCCCGCACAGGCAGATGCCCGAGCACCACAACCTCTACGGTCGGATCTGGCATGGCGACGAACTCAATCCGGGCATCGGATATCTGCTCTGATAGTTGGGATGTCGGATCGCCATGATCCATTTCTGTGCCTTGAGTGATCAGCTCGGCGCTCATTAGTTCCGCAAGCAGATCCGATGCGTGTGCATCGGTTGCTGCGAGTGTTTCAAGCACATGAATGCCGGCAGCCTGAACCTCAAAGTGCTCATGTTCTACATCTGGATCTGGCACATTTGACCCCAACGGCGCATCATCTTCATGGCGTGCGAGCTGGAGCACTGGCGTGTGCGTCTCGTGGGTAGGTTCTTGTTGATCGTTGGATGCACAATTCTGAGCATCCTGATCACGGTGGATATCACCATCGTTGGTTTCGGCAACATCCAAAGCCTGAACAGGTTCGGGGGCGTATCCGCCATCGCCGAGAAATAAATCTGCTAGTGCGTCGTATTCCGCGTGATCAATTGCTGCGAGACGAAGATGATCTGAAGCTGATCCTGCTTCTTGATTGAGCGTTGTGTTGTCTGGACCATCATCATTCATTTTGAGCTCCGCTCGCTGCAATGAGGGATCCATCCCTCGCTCATCATCTTCACTGATTATCTTACATCATTCTTGAGCGTATTGTAGTGCATCGAGCCTCATCGGGCACCCTCTTCACCGTACCAACACGCTTAATCGATCCGAATCATGTTGTTTCGTCCACCAAGCCCATTATCAATGCGATCAGGGTTATACGGATCGAGGCACCACTGCCCATCGATTACCAGCTTATACGAGTACTTACCCTTGGGCAGTTCCAAGTGTTTCTCATAAACGCCCAATGCATCGTTGCATGTCATGGTGGTTTGCTCGGGTTTCCAGCCATTGAAATCGCCCGCGATCTCGATTTTACGCCCTAATGATTTAGGCTGAACAAACAGCACGCCCTTGGAACTCCTGCGAATCCCAAAGAGATGCTTAACCCTCGTAATATCAACCCCCCCAGTGCGATCGGGTGTGACCACACGATCATCAACAAGCTCGATCGCTACAGGGCGGTGAGGCATCATTGATCGCTTCAACATCACAGGCTTCGATTCAACCGCCGTCGCTGATTGCGTTTGTTTGCTTGAGCTTGAACCAACTGGCGTGCCCGCAGCCTGTGCTTGCTGCATCGAACGCGCCCGCATAGCGAGTTCTTGAGCCCGCGAGAGCGGCGACCCTTTGTTCGAGCTGGCGACCTCGATCGCAGCCGATGCGAGCGTGATCTGGGGGGTTGGAGTTCTAATACTCAACATATCCATCTCTTCGCTCGGCTCGGGACGCTCAATATTGACATGATCGATCAGCCATTCGCACAACGAGCGATAGTCCTCAGCCCCCATCGAGTCCTTCGCGTACTCATCGATCGGCTGTCCAAAGGATGCTGCTTCCTTGAGCGCATGGTCATAGCGGACAACCACCGGGATCATCCCCGCTCCGAACCGATCGCGGAGATCATCGAGCAGGTCTCTTGCTAAAGGTTGTTCAGGATCGTGCATCGTCGCCAAGAGCCTTGGGTGAATCCGCATCCCGATCTTGCGAGCGATTGAGCGGGCCGTCTGGACCTGCTTGGCGGCCCCACGCAGCGAGAAGAAACTCGTCTCCACCGGGATAATCACTTCACGCCCAGCAGCGATCGCGTTGTATGACAAAAGCCCGATCGAAGGCGGGCAATCGATCACGCACACATCGTACCGCTGGGGCGTAGTGCCCGGCTCGAACACTTCATCTTTGCTTGCATTGGAACTGTTTGTGTCGGGCGAGTTTGATTTGGTTGGCTCTTCGATCTTCGAGAGCCGTTGGAGAACAGAGCGGAGCCGAAGAGCTTTGTCCTTCTGATCGGCCAGCCCGCCCTGGGCTGCTTCGATGCCGGCGAGTTTCATTCTCGACGGGAGCAAATCCAGATTCCGAGAGACATGCCACACCAGTCGGGAATGATTCAACTCTTGATCAACGGGCGCACGCAAGGCGTCACTGACATCAAGATCGAGCCGATCCTCGGGTATACCCAGACCGGCTGCACAGTGTGATTGCGGATCAAGATCGACGAGCAGCGTTCGACATCCTGTTTTGGCAAACGCCGATGCGAGATTGATCGCGGATGTCGTCTTGCCGCAGCCGCCCTTCTGATTGATCACCGTAAATACACGCACAGGTTTAAAGCTCCATTCGGGTCGTCCACATCAATGCAGGACAAGCCGATGGCGGTATTATCGGAGCCTTCTCAATGATCTCTGTAATGTTCGGTGTCTGCCTATTGCCAAACGCAGAGAACAAGGAAAAGTACCCATCGCTCGACATGGCCAATCGCTGACCGTTTATCCGCGAATTGAATCAATCCCGGTAGAGACTGCCGCTCGATCTGGCGAATCGACAATAGCACATTCTCCCCGCCCGATGGGCAGAATCACCCGGAGCGAGCCGCCAGCCGTCTTCTTGTCGCGCATCATCCGATCGAGTATCTCATCGGTATCAGGGAGCCCAGCTACACGCGTTGGGAGCCCGATCGTTTCGAGGATGTTTTCGAGTTCATGCACGACCGACTCCTCGCAGAGCCCCGCGGCAACCGAGCAATGACACGCAGCCACCATACCCAAAGCCACCGCTTCGCCATGATGCAGCGGCGACAAACCCGGATTGCTGACATCCGGACTCAACCCATCGATGGTCTCGATGGCATGCCCGAAGGTGTGCCCAAAGTTGAGCAGCATCCTGCCGCCGGCTTTGGCACCGGTCGATTCGTGCTCATCGCCCATCACCACCGTTGCTTTGAGCGCCACATTGCGAGCGACAAGTTCCTCGATAGTCGATTGATCAAACGCCCGAATATCATCGAGCTGCTCGATCATCCAATCCAGCAAACCCTCATGCCCGTTTGCGATTGTTTGGCAGATCATCCCGTGCTTGACGCACTCTGCCAACCCGGCCCGTCGGTACCGTGCATCGAGCGAATCGAGCACGGCCATATCCGCAACAACCAAACTGGGCTGATGGAATGCACCGACAAGGTTCTTATAAACTTGGTTCTTATAGATTGTCGATTTGGCGGAGTTGTTCGGGACGACGAGGTTAAACCCAGTCTTGCCCCCCACCGACGCGTCAACCATCGCCAAGAGTGTGGTCGGGCACTGTATCACAGGAACCCCGCGTTGATAGCTCGCGGCGACAAACCCGGCCAGATCACCGACCACCCCACCGCCGAGTGCGATGACAGGATCAATCCGTGTGTGCCCTGTTGCAGCGATATCAAGAAGCAATCTATGATAAGTCTCGATCGATTTGATCTTCTCGGAGGGGGTCACCTTTGCAATCTTCACCGCAAAGCCTTGTGATTCAAGCTCTTTGCAGAGCGAATCTACAAACCGACCAAGCACCCCGGTGTCAACCACCAGAAACACCCTCGACGCTTTATCGTCGACAATAGCTCGTGTCTCTTTTCCAAGCCCGATCAACGCACCCGCGCCGACACGAACCTGATATTCGCGCCCTGGCAGATTGACATCGACCGTCCGGTGACTCACTGAGCATCCTCATCGCTCTTGCGGATCACCGTCCGACCTGGCATCGATGAACGATTCCGAGCGCCAGCCGATGGCGGCACTTCAAGACGCTCGCCCTCGAACCACAACCCTTCGAGATCATAATGAGCCCGAGCGTTTGGCTCGAAGAGATGCACAACCACATCGACAAAGTCGGCAAGCAACCAGGTCGCGCTGTCGTCTTCGGTGATATGGAACACGCTGGTCCCACACTCCTCCGCCAGCACTTCGAGTGATCCGAGCGCACCACGCATCTGACGCGCCGATGTACCCGACCCAATGACGAGAAAACCGGTCAAAGGCGATCGACCGCCCACATCGATTACCACCACATCGGTACACTTGTCATCGCCTAATGACTGGGCTGCAAGGAGTGCAAACTTGCGTGCATCCTCAACATTGAGCAGCTTGGACCCTTCTGACATGGTCGCCCCAGCCATAGGCTGATCGCTGTTTTGATCTGTGGACTGCTCACTCGATTGGTCATTGGTTTCAGGCTGATTTGATTCTTCGTGTGTATTCATTGCTCAATCGTAGCCCGCCGCATGGTTGTATTCACCAAAACCTTGGGGATCACGAGCGCTTTGAAGGAGGTTGAAACCCAACCAAACCACCCCAGCCGAGCACAGGGTCAACATCGAGCACTTTGAGCGATTCTACCCCCAGCGCTTCGAGCCGATCACTCATCTCGCTGAGCTGATTTCTGTCCGAGCAAACCAACGCCACCATGCCCGATTCCTGCACTAATCGCCAGATATCCGCAATCGCCCGGCTCTTGCTGGGAGCATCTGGTGCGTCACGGAAGAGATCAACAACGATCACACACGAAAAAGCACCGTCGAGCTCGCCTTCGAGCGTCTCAAGCCATCCCAGCTCGAACGCGAGATGATTATGTCGATGGCGTTGGCGGGCGTAGCGGATTGATTCGCCATCTCGATTGATCGCAACAACTCCGCCCGAAGGCCCGACCAACTCAGCGAGCTGCCCGCTCGCTGATCCGGTGCCACAACCGAGCTCAAGCACCCGATCGCCGGGCTTGATGTGTTTCTTCACCTGCTCCAAAAAACCAACGCGAGGCTCATGTCCCAAATCCCCAAACATCCGCGTCCGCGTATACCGGATATCCATCGACTCACGCATCGGATACTGCGGGCTCGCCATTGAACTACCCAGAACAGGAAACCGGACATGGTATTCTTTGAGCCCTGAGCCGGTGACGGACAATGCCCGCCGCAAACTTGTGTTGTTCAGCTCTCGATAGACCACCCCTTGGATTTCTATACGCCGGCGGGTGACGCCCACCGATCTTGAAAATCGACCAAGCTTTGCAAATACCGCGATCACTTTATTATTGAGCCAAGCAAACTTCCCCGCCCGCTCACGCTGATGGCGTTGCTCAACGCGTTCGCCCCACGAAAGAGGGCGAGCTTTGCCAGCAATGGTTGGCTTGGATTCAATCTCCCGGCTTGGTCCATCGAGTGGTGCCATCACCCACGCGCCCCCGTCGTCGCATTGAATAACCCGCCCTGCCTTTGTTTCACATGCACCTTCGGTGCCCGAACTTGCCCATCGCCCCGGATCGGAATCCACCCCGTCGGCTCATTCTGCAACGAGATCACGCATCTCCGCCCAGCATCCCCGTCAATAAACCGCTGATGGTTCCCCATCGCGATCGCAGGCTCGTTGCACTGCTGAGACAAATGCAAAAGCACCACATGCTCGCGAGGCGCAATCCGCCCCACCGCTGCCGCAGATTCTTCGTTGCTTAGATGCCCCGCACCGCCCATGATCCGCTTCTGCAAAAACGCCGGGCGACCAGAGTTCTCCTGCATCACCGGGCAATAGTTCGATTCAATCGCCAGCACATCAACCCCGCGCAGATGATCAACCATCTGGTTGGTGACGCGCCCCAGATCAGTCGCATACCCAAACGATGCCCCATCCCGATCCGGCAAGTTGATCTCACACCGAAACACCGCGACGCCAAGATCATCATGCGACAACATCACCGATTCAATCCGCACGCCGGGCGCAGCCTCAAACGCCTCATCGAACGGCGCAGTCTTCGAATACAACAACCCCATCCGTTCCGCTCGTCCCATGTGCATCCGATGAATACGCAAAGTCGCCCGCCAAGCACCCGTCACCGAGCCAGGACGAATCGCATTGACCCACCCGCTATGGCAATGATCCGAATCGAGATGCGTAAATACAATCTCATCCACCTCGTCGCTGCGAATCCCATGCGCATGCAACAATCCATTCGTTCGGCTCGGGCTCAACCCAGCATCAAACAAAATCACCCGGCGCGCAGTCGTCGGAGTCCTCGGCACAACAAACACCGCACAGTTCCCCTTGGACCCAGACGCCAACACACACAGCGCACCCGCTGCACCCTCAGTCGCTTCAGCAAAGCCCAAACTCATGAAACTCTCCGTCCGCCAACAGGCACAATCGGACGCTTGGCAATCTCAACAAAGTCAGCGATCAACTGCACCGCAGCCGAGCGCGAGCCAAGCTCAGCGAGCATCTGTTTCATCACAGGCATCGGCGGATTCTTCCGCAGCACCGTCTTATACGCATACCGCACCGCATTGATCTCTTCGCTGCTCATCCCCGATCGACGCATGCCGACCAGATTCAAACCGACAATCTTGTTCCGCCCAGCCGCCAAACAGAACGGCGGCAAGTCACCCGTCAACACCGTACACCCGCTCGTCATCGCCTGACGACCAATCCGACCGAACTGATGCAGCATCGAACCGGCAGCCATAATCACCCGATCCTCCACCACCGAATGCCCCGCCAAATGCGTCGCGTTCACCATGATCACATCATCGCCCACCGTCACATCGTGCCCGGCATGGCTGTACACCATCATCATCACTCGGCTACCAATTTTCGTCGGCGTATGGTCATTGCTCGCAGCGTGAACCGTCACATGCTCGCGGATGATCGAATCAGACCCGACCACCACACCAGCCGTCGGTGTTCCTGGCGCGAACTTATAATCCTGAGGCTCAAACCCAATCGCCGAGCTCGGATACAACACCGTACCCGCCCCAATATCCACCGGCCCCTGAATCGAAACACTCGAAATCAGCTTCACCCCATCGCCAAGCGTCACCTTCCCGGTAAGGATACAAAGCGGTCCAATCTCAACCCCGTCACCGAGTTGAACCTCATCCCCAATAATCGCCGACGCATGTACTTTGCTCATGGAGCAACTATAGGTCTCTCTACCCGAACCTGCCTATTTTGATCACCACGCATCCGCCTCCCGCATGCCTTCACAGAGTTGAAACCCCATTTTCACCCCGTCGAGACGCCTCCTCAGAATTCAAAAGCACGATATTTCAGAAATAGGGAACCTCATCCATTTGATGACCGAACAGTTGCTTAATCCGTATATGTTATCATTGTGACTACCCGCCGATCTGGAGATTTCGCATGCTTGTACATCCAACACGCATCATTCATTCCCTCACACTTACTGCATTGCTCACCACGCTCGTAGCAACGAGCACATCATCACACGCCCAGGTCTTGAATGAAGATTTTAAAATCTTCACCCAAACGATGACCCCAGGATCAGCATTCGGGAGAGTAATCGCCGTCAAGGATGATATCACAGTTGTGGGTGCACCCTCAGATGATGAACTGGGCGAAAATACTGGAACTGCCTATGTACTCATTACTTCGACCGGAGAACAGATCGCACAACTGACACCGAGCATCATCGCAGATTACGATCGGTTCGGCGAGGGAATTGTGATTGGAGACAACATCATTGCCGTCAGCGCACTCAATGCCCAAGCAATCGACGGCAACTCGGGCATGGTATTCCTATTCGATAGGCAGACTTTCGAAGAAATCGCGACAATACAACCATCAGACGGAGCGTCTTTTGGACACTTTGGTTACTCAATGGCAGTCGATGGCAACCTGTTGGCTATCGCATCGGTCGGCAACGATTTCGCCAAAGACCCAAACGCAGTCTATCTCTATGACATCGATGCCCAATCGTTGACACTTAGAATCACCCCAAACGATCCGGGCTCCACTCAACTCTTTGCGAATGCAGTTGCAATGGAAAACGGAATCCTCGCGGCGGGCGCCCATGGCGACGATAATGCTCATGGAAACAACGCGGGTGCCGTGTACCTGTTTGACGCCGCGACTGGCTCCCAACTCATGAAGATCATCCCCAATGATCTGCGAACAAGAGACTTCTTCGGCCGATCCGTTGACATCCATAATGGGATCCTCGCCGTAGGAGCACCCGGGTACGATGCCGAGAATATAGAAATTGGGACGGCGTATCTCTTCAATGCCACAACCGGAGAACGGCTGAACAAACTCTTTCCGACGAATGAATTGATCTCGCAAGCCTTCGGTGAAACAATCGCTATGGATGGCGACACGATCGCAATCGGCTCAAAGTTCGACGAGCCCAGTGGGATTCGCTCTGGGTCTGCATACCTCTTTTCAATGTCAACCGGATTACTGATTACCAAACTCGTCGCAAGCGATGGGGAGCAATACGATTACTTTGGCACTGCCTTGGACATCAATAATGGGACCGTTGTTGTCGGATCTCCACTTGATGATGCTTTAGGTTCGGCATATTTCTTCTCCGTACCGTGCTTAGTAGACCTCAACGATGATGGGTCCCTCAACTTCTTCGATATATCCATGTTTATCACCGCCCTCAAGACCCAAGACCCCATCGCCGATTATAACAACGATAGCCGATGGAACTTCTTCGATGTCAGCGTATTCCTCCAAGCCTTCGCCGCTGGATGTCAATAATCACGCCGTTCCCCAACGCCCTCTGCACGCATATCATCACTCGTGCGACCTCTCACCCACATCTCCCTCCAAAGCCTCCCCTACGAGCCCGCCTACGAGCTCCAACAGCACCACCACACCCAAATCCTCGATGCCCGAAAGACCGACACCGCCGAACTCGGGCGGGTGCTGATGATCGAGCACCCGCCGATCATCACCGTCACCCGCCGCCCAGACGCCCCCGGCCATATACTCGCCACCGAATCCCAACTCGCAGCCGCCGGCGTACAACTCCACCAAACAGACCGCGGCGGCGATGTCACTTACCACGGCCCAGGTCAACTCGTCTGCTACCCAATCATCGATCTCAACGCTGCCAAACTCCGCATCCACGACTACATCCGCACCCTCGAACAATCAGTCATCGACACCCTGGCAACCTACGACATCGTCGCCCACACAGATCCCACCGCCACCGGCGTATGGGTCGCACCAACAGACAACCCAACCCTGCATTTCGAATCAGACCAACCCGCCAAAATCTGCGCCATAGGAGTCCGCGTCCGCAAATGGATCACCCTCCACGGGCTTGCCCTCAACCTCAATCCAAATATGGACCACTACAAGTTGCTGGTTCCCTGCGGACTTGAAGGCCGACCAGTGACTTCAATAGCCCAACTCCTCGGCGAAGTTACCTCCCCCACCCTCGAACAACTCGCCAATACCCTCTTCACGAATCTTGCTAATTATTTATCTCCATAATCCGACGAACGCCATCAATAAAGTGCTGAAAACTTATTGAACTCGAACCATCGAGCCTCAAGCATTCACCAATCTGTCGCGCTGATCCAACCTTTTGATACTGGACACTCGTGATACGCTTCAGTTCTGTAGCAGGGTTTTGAATGCCGTCCGGATTACGATATCTTGCCTTTCGCTGATAGGCATCTAATCCATCTATGTTCAGTGCATCCCCCACAGCACCAAGGTCACCAAAATACCACCCTTCCAACTCACGACAAACGATCCGGATGAGCACATCCTGCCTATTTGGGTTGCATATCCCCTGTAGTTCTTTCTTGAGTGAGACACAATCATTATTATCTTGATCGCAAAGCACAAGAAAGCAAGTATCCGGAGCCATCCAGCCTCTCAGCTTAATTGGAAGCTGCTTCTTCAAGTCTTGCTTCCCCTCAAATGCAATGCATTTGAAACACATATCAACTGGCAACAATCGCGGCAAAAGTGATTGAAGCATATACTGAGCGGAAATTTCTTCTGTAAAAACGACCAGAGTCTTCATAGTGGATTGGCCCCCTCAAAGAAGCCTTGCTTCCAGAGATAACCCATCTTGTCTCCATCGGCCATAAATTTGCAAATTTGTTTGTCATCTTTCGCCCGCTTGATCTGAGTGAAACCTTTTTCCTTGACCAACCAAAATACACTCTCAATGTCTACAGCATTCAAGAAGTCTGGCGAGTGAGTCGAAACGAGCACCTGCCCCCCTTGTGTGGCGTAATGCTCAAACTCCTCAGCAAGTGCATACAAGAGCGTTGGATATAACTGATTTTCAGGCTCCTCAACACAGAGCAACGGGTGTGGAGCCGGATCGTAGAGCAAGAGCAAATAAGCAAACATCTTGATTGTGCCATCGGAAACATATCGAGAAAGGAAAGGGTCTTTGAACGCCCCATCTTTAAACTTCAACAAGACCCGCCCTTCTTCTGATGTCTTCGCCTCAACCTTGGAAATACCCGGTACTCTCTCTGCAAGTTTCTGAAGGATTTGATCAAATATATCTCTGTGATGCTCGTGCAAAAACTGCGTTACGAGCGCCAAGTTTTCACCTTGGCTGGAAAGGTGCTCCGCGTACCCCGCATCAGGTTGGCTCTGAGCACTATTGATATGAAAATCTGAAACATGCCAGTTCTCGATCATTTGCCCAAGCGCCATGACAACAGGATATTGCTGAAACTGCCCAAGCCCTTTGATGGCAAGAATATTTGGACTCGCGAGTGTATGCTCATCTCGCTCAAGGTCTCTTTCATCTTCAACTTCTGCAAACTCGTTCGTCACAGCTTCACCCTTGCCAAAGGCAAAGGATAGAAACCTCCAAGGCTGCCCATACCTACCTCTGCGATACTTCAACTCTTCCCGTTCGACAACAGCCTTCCCATCCCTCTCATTCACCGCAAGTGTATAAGTAGCCAATGGCATCTTCGAGCCTGACTGAGTGGTTGATGAAAACCGAAACTTCAACTCAATCTCGATCGGGCCTTCTGCATCTCGTGTTTTAAACTCTTTAAACCCACCTCTCCTACTTAAGGCAACCTGTACATTCTCGGTCATGGAATCTCGAAGAAATCCAAAGACATCAAACAGCGTCGTTTTTCCTGATCCATTCGCACCAACAATCACACACAATGCCGGCATGTCACGCATTGTTGCATCTTTGAAGGCTTTGAAATTTTTCAGGCGAATACTCTCAATTTTTGTCTGCATGAGTAAGTTATTCCTAACAGCCAACTCCATGACCAATTTCTTATCCATGAATCAGATTCCACACCCAACCCACATGTGATTCTACCCCTTATCTCATCACTCTGCTCGCCCCCCAGCAACCAATCCCCACTACACTACTACAATCGAATATCCCTATCTCATCCCCCGGACTCCCAAAATGCTCAACCCAATCCTCATCCTCACCATCCTCTTCTCCCTCGCACTCCCCGCCGCCGCCACAACATCCTCTTCATCGCTCGGCCCAGAGACCGCCGACGAGGTTCGGGCTCGCCGGGCTCAGCGTCAGCTTGAGGAGAACGAACGCAACCAAGAACGCGAAGAACTCGCTCGAGTATACGATGAGCTCCCCGAGATCGACCCGGCATTGATCGAAGACTACACCACAATGCTCGACATCATCGCCGATCCATCAATGGAAGGGCGAGTCCCCGGCTCGCGAGGCATCGAGGACGCTGCCCAATACATCGAATCACACCTCACTACGCTCGGTCTCACCCCGGCGTTCCCAGCCGAAGCCTCTGATATCGACGGCCCAGCTTCAGACTTATTCTTCCAATCCTTCCGCCAACAAATGCAAATGGGCTCACAGACCGCCGCGACGACCGAACTTCTGAGCGTCGGCGATACAACCTACACCGCCGGCCCAGATTTCTCGCCTTTGGCGTACTCCGGGTCGGCAACTGTCAACGCACCGGTCGCGTTCGTTGGGTACGCAATTGTCTCAGGACCAAACAACTATCTCGGATTCGAAACCTCCGAATCCATCCAAGACAAGATCGCACTTGTCCTCAACTACGAGCCAATGAACGATGATGGATCGTCTCAGTGGCGCGATGGAAAATGGTCGCACAACGCTCGGCTGACTTACAAAGTGACCGCGCTCGAACGCCGAGGAGCAGCCGCCGTCATTATTGTCTCCCCACCAAACGCACAAGACGACAAGGTCGGTTTACTTGAAACGATCAGCTCTACCGCCCCACCGTCATCAAGGATGGGCAAACAGACCGGCCCGCAGTACGACATCCCGGTGATTCATGTGACGCACGAAGTCGCCAACGCGATCATCGCTTATACAGATTCTTCGCAGACCCTTGATGGGCTCATCGCCAGAGCCAACGAATCCGGCATCGTCCTCCCACTCGGCGAAAACGAAATATCACTCGAAATCCAGATCGAACGCACACCAAAGTGGACCTCGAACATCGGCGCGATCTTGCCCGGCAAGGGCGCACTCAAGGATGAATATGTCGTCATCGGATCACACTACGACCATCTCGGGTACGGCAAGTTCGGCACACGCCGACGCGATGAACTCCACCCCGGTGCTGACGACAATGGATCGGGCACCGTTGCCAACCTGCTCTCAGCGAAGACACTCACCGCACAATACCAGCTCCTCGCCGATGACCAAGATGCGCGCTCGATTTTGTTCCTCTGGTTCACCGCAGAAGAATCCGGACTCAACGGCTCACGCTTCTATGTCAAGCACCCTATCGCACCACTCGAAGACCATGTGATGATGCTCAATCTCGATATGGTCGGCACGCTCTCCGATGGGCTCCTCGAAATCGGCGGGTTCAAATCATCCAAAGGTTTCAAGGAACTCACCGCGCCGCACCTCAAGGCGGCGGCTGTCCCCTACTCTACCGAAGTATCCGTCGGCGAAGGTCGATCAGACCACGCGTCGTTCGATGCAGTGGGAATCCCAAACTTGTTCTTCTTCACCGGGCTCCATGAACGCTACCACGCACCCGAAGATACCATCGAGTTCATCGACTTCGAAGGCTGCGTCCGCACATCGCTTTTGGTCTCCGCGATAGCCCACGATGCAGCGACGCGATCCGACCGGCTCGAACACCCGATGTCCCGTGCCAAAAAGCCTGAAAAAGAAGGCCCAAATGTCCGTGTGGGCATCATCCCATCGAACAGCTCCAAGGGCGGCATGAACATCGAACGCGTCTTCGAGGACACCTCAGCATCGGCTGCAGGGCTTCACCCCGGCGATCGCATCACCAAATGGAACGGCACCGAACTTGAATCCGTCGAAACATGGATGCCCATCCTCACCGATCATGAACCCGGCGACACCATCACACTCACCGTCATCCGAGGCAACGAAACCCTCGAACTCGAAATGACGCTGCGTGCGATAGAGTAAAGATCGTCTAGTTGCTCGCCAACACCGAACAATGAGCACACCACATTGCGGGCGTGTTCAAGAGTGATGTTGCTTCTTCATTCGTTGGAGCAGGTGTCGGCGGCGGCAGATTCCGCAATGGCAAGAGCATCTGCTGCTCATACGCTGCCCGATTGAATACATACGACGGACTGTTCTGCGTATGGGCGTACTTGCTTGACATGAGTTCACGGATCGCTTCGATGCGTGACTCAGGGTACGGATGGGTCGAGAGCCATTCGGGTTGACGATTGCCGCTTGACGAAGCGAGCAAGACCTCCATCACATGGAGTTGCCCGATCGGATTGTATCCTGCCCGTTCCATATAGCGCATGCCGAGCATGTCCGCTTCGGACTCATCGTTGCGCCCGTAGCTGAGCATGACGACATTGCCTCCGATCGCGATTGCAGGCACCGCGACACGACCGTATTTTTTTAGATCGCCGTTCGATGTACCCACCGCAACCGATGCGCCCGCGAGGATAACATTGAATCCAATCTGCTTGCTGATTCGTTGGTTGCCGTGGCGTCCGGTGACATGCCCGATCTCATGTCCTAAGACCCCAGCCATCGCGGCTTCGGAATCGAGCTTCTCTGCGAGCCCGCGGGTAAAAAATACCTTGCCCCCGGGGAGGGCAAACGCATTGATCACATCTGTATTGAGCAGCGTGAACTCCCAATCCAGATCAGGAACACCCGATTCGATCCCCGCGACGAGCTTCATCCCCACTTCACGAACATACTGCGAAGGGATCACATCGTCCACCTCGCCCCCAAACTGCTCGGCAAGCCCCGCAGCCGCCGACGCGCCGGCCTGCTTCTCCCAATCCCATGAATACAGCGTGACGATCCGTTTGCCCGTCGCTGGGCTTGTGGAACATCCAATAGAGCCGAACATACCGAACATGCCCAGCATGAGCACTGCCAGCAGCGGAAACAAAGTGATTCTGGAAGATGAGTGTGATCGCATATCGGTATCCCTTTCGATGAATGTGAGTCTACCATCATTGTTCCATGCCTGAGACCAAACGACAACCCGAATCTGCATCTTCTGCCGCTCATGCTCCTGCGAAGAGCGACCCACAGGCGCCCGCATGGAACGAAAACGAGCTCGATTCACTCCATACCAACACGGACAAGCACGACAAGGTCCAAGCGATGTTCAACGCCATCGCCCGCTCGTATGATCTCAATAATCGGCTCCATTCGCTCTGGCGAGATGAAGCCTGGCGAAAACGAGCAGTCCTCGCAGCCAAAGTCCAACCCGGTGAACGCGTACTCGATTGCGCCTGCGGCACCGGCGATCTCACCCAAGCATTCGCAAAGCTCACCAAAGCATCACAGGTCGTCGGCTCAGATTTCACCTCGGGCATGCTCGAAATCGCTGAGCACAAACGAGCAAAGCTCCACAGCTCATTGCAAGACCGGATCGAATACCTCCGGGCAGATGCTCAGCAGCTCCCTTTCGAAGACCGATCCTTCGATGTTGTGTCCATTGCCTTTGGCATCCGCAATGTGCAAGCCCCCGAGAAAGCCATCGCGGAGTTCTACCGTGTGCTCAAGCCCACCGGTCGGCTGTTCATTCTTGAGTTTGGTCAGCCCAGCTTTGGACCGATGCGTTGGTTCAACAACTTCTACTGCGGGTCAGTCATGCCCCGCACCGCGACATGGATCGCGCGCGACACATCGGGTGCATACAAATACCTCCCCCGATCCGTCGCATCATTCAAAACACGCGATGAGATGGAAGCGATGATGTCCGGTGCTGGCTTTGGGGAGGTTTCATCCAAGCCGATGACCTTTGGGATTTGCAATCTGTATCAAGCAACTCGACTCGATTGATCAATCCCGAAGCTGATAGGCGCTGTCCCAATCGGATTCTATTCGAGTCACAATCCACACCCCAAACTCGCCAAGGAGCGTGTCGCCATCTCGGGGTACATAGATGCTATTGGTTCGATACAGCATCAGCTCGCCGGCGATCGGGTACCCGCCGGTGAGGGTGTCGTAGCTCCGTGCGACATGGGGATGGAATCCACGCTCGATGGAAAAATGAGCAGCCGTGCGGAGCTGATCCGGCGCGATCCAGATCGTTGGCCAATCTTCTGTCGTCCCATTCGAATATTCATCTAGAAACGCGAACATTTGCCCGCGTGACTCGGGTGGTGGCGAATGAATCTTGAGCGGCAAAACAGCAGCAACCAAAGCAACCCCGCCAACAACCCATGCCAACACGATCGGCGTGAACCGACCACGCGGTGGCATATGCACCAACACACCAGCGACAAACAGAGCGAATGCAGGATACACAGGCACCAAATACCGCATTGATTTGCCCGCACTCAGCGACATCATTCCGATCCAAGTGCCCGCCCACAAAATCGCAAGCAGATCCGCCTGCCATCGCCCGGTCACCGATCGACGCTTGACAACCATCCAAACCAACCCACCCACAAGAAACACAACCCAAGGCAGGTACGATTGAGCGATTTCAACTGGGTAATACCAAACCGGTTCTGTCACATGGGTCGAGCCGGTTGAGAGCCGATCGATTGTCTGTGCAAAGAGATAGTTATCCAAAAATGGCGAGAGTGAATCAGCCGGATATGCCCGCATCATTTCCAAATGCCAAGGCGCAGCGTTCAACAACGCGACAACAACCATGCCTCCGATCCAAGGCACGAGCTTCGCCCGTTTCACAAGCACCAGCCACACAATCAATGCGGGCAAAATCAACAGCCCCAGCATGGGCTTGACCAGCAATGCCAACCCCATCGGCACGCCGCCGAGCACAATCCACCAACCAGAGCGTGCTTTGCCCCGTTTGATCCCCGCTGCGTAGACGATCGACCATGCACTGAGCACCATAAAAAGCAGCAGTGGCAGGTCCAATGAATACGCATGGGTATAGCGAAAAACCTCATGTGTCAGCGCAAAGACCAATCCAGCAGTCAACGCAACCCGAGCTGAGACAAGCTCTTTGCACATTCCTGTCACAGCAATAGCGCACGCAGCTGCGATCAGCATCATCGCAACCCGAACCGCGAGCAGGGTTGGGCCCATCACCGCGATAAACGGAGCAACCATCCAAAATCCCATCGGCGGCTTGTTGTGATAGGGCACATTGCCCTGCATCGGATGAACCCAATCCCCAGATCGCATCATCTCAAGCACGACCGCGACATACACATGCGAATCTGTCCGAAAATCGCCTTGGGTGATGCCGGGCAACGAGAGAAACACAATCACCATCGCCGGCGCAAGCAGGATGTACACCCGTGATGCTCGAAGTCGTGCCAAAATGGTGGTGCCGGGTCGGATCATGCACACGAGTATAGTTCACTCCGCAGGCATACCCTTTGGTATGGGTCAAGCCAACGCCAAACAAGCTGTTCAACGGGCACAACAACTCATCGCCCAAGGACAGTTCCGCCAGGCGTCCGCGATCACCGCCCAACTTACCCAAGCTTTTCCGACAAAGCATCCCATCCTCCTCTTGCACGCGTCAACCCTTCATCGCCGGGGGCTGTATCAGCAAGCAATCGCCGAGATGACCAAGGTCATTGATGCGATCTCGACTGATTCAGATCATTACCCTGTCACAATGGTCTCGATCGCTCGATCGCAAGCCATGATGGGCCAGCTCGACGAATCGATCCAAACTCTGCTCAAAGCACAACGCGTCACCGACACCCCACCGATCGCTGCAGCGCTGGTCGATCGCTATCTTGATCTAGATAACCACGAACAAGCCCAAGCGGTACTGGCAAGCCGCTCAATCACCACTGAGCTACCCCCAGAGACCGACCCAGTGCTGGCATGCGCTTGGGCGAGGGCAAACAAAGATTCATTGCCAAACAAAGACATTATCAAGCAGCTCACAGCTGTAGCCGACACCTCAAAGCCATCAACTTCCTTGCTGTTGGTGCTGGGAAGACTGCTCGAAAAAGCCGAGCGGTACGACGAAGCCTTTGCTCGATATCTCGATGCCAACGCAGCAAACAAAGACATATACCAACAGCCGCTCGCACAAGCCCGCCTCAAACATATCCGCAAAGAGTTCAGATCAGAATCTTTGAATGCTATCACACGCCCGCAATCTAACACCAATCAGGTTCGTCCGATCCTGATCGTTGGCATGCCAAGATCAGGCACTTCATTGGTCGAGCAAATCCTCAGCGCTCATCCCCAAATCGCTGCAGCGGGTGAATCACAGGCAATGCCCGAGATGGTCAGCATACTCACCAAGAACACCACACCAGCACAACTCACCGAACGCTTGGTCGAGCTTCAAGCCTCATACCTTGATGAGCTCAAATCAATCTCTTCAGCATCATCGCAGCCGATGATCACTGACAAGAACCCGATGAACTTATTCCTGCTCGCCCACGCATTGGCGATCGTCCCCGATGCAATCGTGATCCGAGTACAACGCGACCCTCGCGATGTCTGCCTCTCGTGCTTCACAAGCCCGCTGGCGCTCGATCATACTTATAAGTTCAATCTCAAATCCTGTGCCCACTTCGCATCGACGGCCTCCAAGGTGCTCGATCATTGCAAGCCCATCGTTCAAGCCGACTCGCGGGCAACCTGGGTTGATGTATCATACGAAGCACTCACCCAATCCCCCCAGAATACCATCGAGGCCCTGTTTGAATCCATCGGGCTCGAGCCGCATGAAGATTGCTTCAACTTTCATCAATCCACAAGAGCCGTGCAGACCATCTCACGAGATCAAGTCCGCCAGCCGATGCACACGGATTCCATTGCTCGCTGGCAGAACTTTGCACACCACCCAGAAATGATCGAGATGATTTCGACCCTCAGAGCCGAGGGGCTCATTGATTAAAATATCGAACCCGATTCTGCTGCAAGCTGCTCGCATCCATCCCCGTTTTCGCGTATCCTCTTCTCTATGATTCAATATCACGATGTTTTAAAGAGGGTTTTATCTGAGGGCACACCCTGCGACGATCGCACCGGCGTAGGGACAATCTCCGTCTTCGGGCACCAATCCCGCTACTTCCTCACTCCCGATTCCCCCGGCGCCAAAGAGGCCTTCATCAAAGACGCCACACAAGCCGGCTTCCCCGCGATCACCACCAAAAAACTCCACCTCCGATCAATCATCCACGAACTCCTCTGGTTCCTCAAAGGCCAAACCAACATCGCCTACCTCAAAGAAAACAATGTCCGCATCTGGGACGAATGGGCAGACGACAACGGCGACCTGGGCCCAGTCTACGGCTCACAATGGCGATCATGGACCGCACCCGACGGCTCGACCATCGACCAAATATCAAACCTCATCGACAACATCAAATCCAACCCAAACTCACGCCGCCATATTGTGACGGCTTGGAATCCTGCCGAGATCGACCAGATGGCGCTGCCTGCCTGCCATTGTTTGTTCCAGTTCAATGTCCAACGCGCCACCGACGGCGGGCGCGACTTCCTCAACTGCCAACTCTACCAACGCTCCGCCGACCTCTTCCTCGGCGTTCCCTTCAACATCGCGTCCTACGCCTTGTTGACCATGATGGTCGCCCAAGTCACCGGCTATCGTCCGGGTTCATTCATCCACACCCTCGCCGACGCCCATATCTACATCAACCACTTGCCTCAGGTTGATGAGCAGCTATCGCGTGAGTTCAAACCGCTTCCAAGGATGAAGCTGAACCCCGCGGTGAAGTCAATATTTGATTTTACGATTGATGACTTTGAGCTTGTTGGCTATGAGCCTCACCCGCATATCAAGGGTGTTGTTGCGGTTTGATGATTTCCATGATCGCGTGTCCGAGATAGGTGTATTGCTCAATCGAGTTGTACACCTGCGGGCTCACTCGCACCAACAAGCCGTTGCCTTTGGGTGACCGCACGATCATTGTTTCAAGACGATATTCTGCGAATAGCCGCTCTCGGAGCACTCCTGGCTCCATCGAGGTGGGGGGGGCATCGATGACGGCGAGTGGGCCGGTCATAGAATCTGGCACGGGTGGTTTGGTTCCGAACAAGCCACAGAGCAGGTCGCGAGCTTGTAAACACAGCTTGCGGTTATGGGCCATGACTTCGTCGATCCCGCCGGGCAGGATTTGATTTAAAAAAGCGATAGAGTCGACGATAGAGAGCACCCCGGAACGATCGTCGGTTCCCATGTAATCGAACTCGTGGTTGAGCGCTGAGCGCTTTGTTCGGCCGCAAGCCGCCTCGAGGCTCTGGGCGTGGTTGCTCAAGACCATCGGGCGGAATCCTGTTTGCAAGTCATGGCGGACATGCAAGAACGCGACTCCCTTTGGCGAGCAGAGCCATTTGTGCCCGTTGCCTGTGGTGTACGCCGCGCCCCAGCCATTGATGTCCATAGGGATGCAGCCTGGCCCATGGGCGGCGTCGAGGAGTGTCTCGACACCGAGTGCTTTCAGTTCTCTGATGATCCGCTCGACGGGCATACGGACCGCGGTGGCGCTGGCGATTAGACTGATCAAGACCAGCTTTGTTCGAGTGGTGACTTTGGTAAGAATCGCTTCGACGATCGAGTCCTCGCAGATCCCTTCCCATTGGATCTCTGCAACGACGACCTTGGCTCCGGTTCGCTGAGCGGTCATGTCGAAGTTGTTTCGGCAAGCCGGGTATTCGAGATCGGTGACGATGAGCTCGTCGCCGGGTTCGAGTGTGAGGTTGTGGAGCACCGTAGCGACGGCTGTTGTGGCATTATTGACAAATACCAGGTCCTGTGGCTGTGCATTGATCAGCTCGCCGAGCGCTTCGCGTGAACGGTCGACCATTCCCCAGAGATCGTACAGATAAAACCGCATGGCGTCGGCTTCGACCCGGTCGCGATAGCGTTGTTGTGCTTCAACGACCTGTGTTGGGCAGGCTCCGAATGAGCCGTGGTTGAGGTAAATGACTTCGGGGTCGAGCCGGAAGTGTTTGATGAGGGGCGTAGGGATAGGTATGGATTTGATCATCCTCGATTATATACGATCGTATTGAGTTTGTATTAGCCGTTGAGATCGAGTGAGCGTCCGAGCGAGACATTGCCAACGCCATTGGCGGCCCGGTTGGCATGTACGCCGGTGGCGGCGAGGTTGCGATCGGCGGCTTGTGGGTACATGTTGTAGGTACCCGCGCTGGTCATCACCGGCTTGGGCCCGGTGATCTGGGCGATGTCATTGCTCAGATCGATCGCTTGGACCTTGGCACCAACGAGTTCGTGGATTGAGCTCGAGTTGAGGGCTGATTTTTGAGGTGCGATTCTGCCGACCGTGTCTGTGCGCTGAGGCTGCTGTGTTGGCTGGACGGTTGTGGTCGGGGTGATTGGAGCCGGCGGGGCGGTCGGACCATCGGCTGGATCGATCGGGCGTACGGAGCACCGCCC
>JAESSR010000001.1 GCA_016764015.1 Phycisphaerales bacterium | reverse complement strand
GTCTGGGAGGGTATATTGCGAACTTGCTTGGTCCCATCCAAGGTCGGCCTGCGAGAGCGTGTTCTTAGCCGTGTTCGCTCGTTGGGATTTTGCAGAAGCGAGTATTCCTGTCGCACTCAATGCTGCCATCCCGGCTAGGGCGTTTCTTCGTGTAATTTCACTTTGCATGATTCATCCTTTTTTAGACAGAGCCTCGTTTTAGACAAAGTCTGGTTGCTCAGTTGAGAGCTATTGCTGTTTGCCTTCAATCGCTGAAATCAGGCACGCTGCCCCGAGTATGAATAACTCATCAATATGCTCATCTTCTTCCCGAATTGCGACACCTAAGCGAAAAATAAACGGATTAAAATGTTGGCGATACTCTGCGATGATCGCCGAGTCTGAGTTTCGGATGATCTTGTAGCGTTGAGGGAATAAGACCGCGGCGATCTCGATATATCGACGGGCTAACGGCGCGATCGAGCCCGTCTCACGGATCATAGCGATCTCATTGCCGTCTGAGTCAAACATCAACCATTCGTCACGCAAGAATGAAGATTTCATGCCCTTGCGCCGGAGTGATCCCAACGAGGTTCCATCGGGAAGGGTGACGGAGTAAGTAGAACTAAAATCGAGCACGCTCTGTGCCTGAAGCGACAGAAGCATGTCGGACATGTCCTCGCTGGTGTAGAGTTTGAGGTCTTCCTTGAGCTTGAAGGCTTTTTGTTTGCAGTAGCCAATAACCGAACCATTCTCGTCATACACATGAAAAGCGGTTCCGAATAGTTTGAGTACTTTTCGCCTGATCGTGTATTTTTCTCCGGCTGCAGGTAGTACGCTCATGACTTTGAATCCTTTCAGTGATTGATGTTCTTAGTCTATAAAAAAACTGATCTGCTTGTGCAGATCAGTTTGTAAATGTGATGTAAAACTACTCTTCGTTGATTATTCGCCAACAGCCCAGCGGAGGAATGTGGTGATTTGAGCATCGCCGACAAGATCGCTGATCTTCTTTGATGGCTCAATGACAAATGGCTGATCGAGGAGGGCGACTTCTGAGAAGAACTTCTTCATGCCGCCTTCGACCATCTTCGTTGCGATCTCCTCTGGCTTACCAGATTCCATCGCTTGCTCGAGGCGGAACTTGCGTTCTTTTTCGACCAGCTCTGCCGGGATGTCGTCGGATGTCAATCCAAGTGCACGAGGCACAGCAGCCGTCACATGCATGGCAAGCTGCTTGAGGACTTCGTCATCGAGCGAGCCTTCAACCTGAACGAGCGAACCAGTTTTTCCATCGTGATGGATATAGACGCCATAGGTTGTGGTGCCCGCGGTACCAGAGAGTTTTTCGATCTTGTCGATCGAGATATTCTCGCCGGTGGTGATACGGAGCTCGTCGATGATTTCATTCATCTCATCGGTTGGCGAGATTGATCCTGTGTCGGCTCCAAGTGCGAGCTGACCGATCTTCTTGATCGCATCGATGAACAAATCGTTCTTCGCCGTGAAATCCGTCTCCGCTTTGAGCTTGACGAGCACTGCAGATGAACCGTCATCGGAAAGTGCGATCTCTACACGCCCTTCGCCGGCTACGCGATCAGTCTTGGCTTCCATTTTGCCTTTGAGTTTTTTACGCAGAAGTGTTTCTGCGAGTTCGATGTCGCCCTCTGCTTCGACAAGGGCTTTTTTACATTCCATCATGGCCAGGCTTGTTTTGTTGCGCAGGCTCATGACATCTTTTGCACTGATTGTTGACATTACTGTTGTCCTTTGCCCGTCTGGGCATCAGTCGTTGAGATTATTCAATCTCAAGTGTTTTTATGTACATGTACTCGCAGGAAACACATGCGAGACGAGTTGTTTGTATACAGAACTCTTTATGATTCTGCGGGTGCTGGTGCCGAGGTCGTGGTTGCTGGGGCGGTTGCTGGAGCGGTTGCTGCTGGGGCATCAGCAGGAGTAGTAGCCGATGCGGAGCTATCGTCTGAGCGGAACTGAGCCCGGCTTGAACGACGCGGTGCATTGGTATCGCCTGAACCTGATTTCTCATCGCGACCGCGTGAAGTCTCAACGCGCGACTGCTTGCCATCTGCAATTGCTTTACAGAGTTCACGGATGATGACATCAATCGAACGCATCGAGTCGTCATTGCCTGGGATCGCGATATCGACCATATCAGGATCGCCATCGGTATCGATCAAACAGATCGTTGGGATGCCGAGTTTGCGAGCTTCACGGAGTGCGGTTGTTTCACGGTTCACATCGATTGCCACGAGAGCACCCGGCATTTTGTGCATTTTGCGGATGCCATCAAGGTTTCGCTTGATCTTGCGCATCTCACGACGAAGCTGCGATTCCATCTTCTTGGAGTAGCTTTCGAAGTTATCTTCTGCTTCAATCGCTTCGAGTTCTTCGAGACGCTTGAGTCGGCTGCGGATAGTTGAGAAGTTGGTGAGGGTACCACCGAGCCAGCGTTCCGTCACATAGTGCATTTCAACATCGCTCACACGCTGTTCGATCACACCCTTTGCTTGGCGCTTGGTGCCCACAAAGCAGATGTCTTTGCCGCTGGCAACAGTCTTGGTGAGGAACTTACGAGCGAGCAACAGCCCTTTCACAGTTTCCTTAATGTCGATGATGTGGATGCCGTTGCGCTTGCCGTAGATGTAAGGCGTCATCTTCGGGTTCCAACTGCTTGAGCGTTGTCCGAAGTGAATACCTGCCTCGATGAGGTCTTGTACGAGTGTGTTGGCCATGATACTTATCCGTTCCTTGTCAGCGACACCGGCAGCGTGATCGGACACTACGGAGGGCGCTTTGGTGACGAATCCCGGCTCTGATTTACAAATAGAGTAAATCGAGCCATTCATTTAAAATAAACGAGTCCCGAAAACGGGATTGACCTGAACCGATCATTCAGAGCCCGTAAGTATAGATACCCAAATGGTTCAAACAAGGAATACTGAGCGTAAGAGGTGAATTTTGTAGCCCTAACTTATCGCAAACACTCGCGTGCTCCTCAAGCTAGAGATTGAGCATTTTCCTGAGTTTGGTCGAGTCTTTGTTTCAAATCACCGATGTCGCGGATGTCCCCCCTCTTTTTTCTTGCAGAGCTCCTGCACACTACGAACATTTGGAGAACTGAAATGCCAAGCAGCGGACTGATAGTACGACGAACCGAGCGATTTGAGATATCGCTGCCAGCACGGGTGCGTGTGGCAAGCGGGTGCATGGATATTGTCCAGTTCGCCAAGGGGATCGCAAATGACGAGCGATGGATTGAAGTTGATGTTGTCGACTTTGCCCAAGGCGGGATTGGATTTGTTTCTGACATCTTCTTCGCCCGCTCGCTCGATCTTGAGATTGAAGTTCCAAACTTTCAGGACCCCGATGCTGAACTCATCATTCAATGCGAGATGCAGGTGAAACGAGTACAGATGACAGATCGCAGACCAGCGTATCTTATTGGATGTGCATTTATCGGGCTAGACGACGACAAGAAATCATCAATCGAAAACATGATTGATCGCTTGCGAGGCATGGCGGATACAGACCAGAATGATGGAGATTCACATGCTTGATACTTCAGAGTTTATTATCCAGGCTTTGATCGAAGCGAAGAAACTCAGTGAAGCAGATGCTGTGAAACTCCGTGAGTCTGTATTTGACAAAAAAATTGACTTTGATGAAGCCGTGATCCGTTCAAACACCGTTTCGCCATTTGATGTTGCTGTAGTCAAAGCATCGATCTGTGAATACCCATTTGTTGATCTGACTAAGTTTGATATCGATATCCGCCAATCGCGGCGGATGCCTAAATCACTGTCTGAACGGATCAAGGCCTTCCCGCTGTTTATTATTGGCGATATCGCAACTGTTGGGATGGAAGACCCGCTTGACCTGCAGGCGATCGACGAGCTTCGTCAGATGCTCAAAAAGCAAATTGACCCGGTCGTTTGTGATGCCCAGAAGCTGCGAATGCTCATCATTCGAGCGTATACGCTCGATTCAGGGAATGATGAGACTATTGAAGAAGATGGTGATCTTCAGATTGAGTCAGTCCAGGAGCCAGTCGTCGCAGCGGTCAATCAGATTCTCTATTCTGCGGCTGATCTGTTGGCGAGTGATATTCATATCAATCCAGATGAAAAAACGCTCTTACTTCGGTACCGCGTCGATGGGGTGCTCCAGACTCATCGCGGCCCTGAACTTTCGATGCACGAGGGACTCATTCAGCGGCTCAAGGTCATGGCACATCTTGATGTGACCCAGACGCGTCGCCCGCAGGATGGAAAGTTTCGGTTCCGCCATAACGGCGTAGCCATAGACATTCGCCTGAGCATTATCCCAACAATTCATGGTGAGAATGCGGTCATGCGTCTGCTGAGTACCGCGAGTTCAATTGGGCAGATCAAGGACCTTGGAATGCCTTTGGATGTGGCGGAGACATTTGGGCAGATAATTTCAAAGCCCCACGGGATTGTGCTCGTCACTGGACCAACCGGCTCTGGCAAGACGACCACGCTCTATACCGCGTTGAATCAAATTAATACACCCGATCGTAATATCATGACGATCGAAGATCCGGTTGAAATCCGCTTGCCTCTGATCCGTCAAGTGCAAGCGAATCCTGAGATCGGGATGACCTTTGCGAGTGCCCTTCGCTCTATGCTCCGCCAAGACCCCGATGTGATTCTTCTCGGCGAAATTCGTGATGAAGAAACAGCAAAGATCGCTGTTCAATCTGCGTTAACCGGGCACCTGGTTTTCTCAACTTTGCATACAAATGATGCGATCGGCGCAATTCCCCGATTGCGCGAGTTTGGAGTGCCATCATTTGCGATTAACAATGCGTTGCTCGGGGTGCTTGCTCAACGCCTGGTTCGACGGGTCTGCGCCGATTGTGCCGTTGATGAGCAGCCCAGCGAACATGTACTCAAAGAGCTGGGTATTACAGCTTCAACGAATGATTCGTTTGTCACAGGAAATGGATGTGCCAAGTGCATGAATCTGGGCTATAAAGGCCGGATCGGCGTTTACGAGTTGCTTTGTGCTACAAAGGGTGTCCGAGAGTTAATCGATCAAGATGCGAATGCCTCTGATCTCTTTGAAGTTGCTCGAGCCGATGGTATGCGGTTGATGCTTGAAGACGGCATAGAAAAAGCTCGTATTGGTTTAACGACACTCGAAGAAGTCCGCAAACTGCACGCGACGATCGACATCAAACTCGCAGCGAGTAGCGGTGACGATGCGTACAAGCTCATCGCATAATCAAGGAAAATCATGACTTCAACGACTTACAAATACAAGGCGATTGATGCGGACGGAGCTCGGTGTAATGGTTCGATCGATGCCCCTACTGAGAGCAAAGCCCTTGAGCAGATTTCTGCCCGTGGGCTTGTGCCGCTCAACATCCGCGAAACTTCTCAATCAGTTTTCAAGCCCCGATCTCGTAGAATTACACAGTTTGAGATCGCGATGCTCACTCGTGAGATGAGTGTCCTCATCGAGGCGAACATTCCAATTGCTCGCGGTTTATTGTCTATTGCCGAGCATGAAAAAAATCAGACTCTCCGTGATATGGTCACCGATATCGCAACGATGATTGAATCTGGCGAGAAACTAACGAGCGCGTTTTCAAAGTACCAAAGTGTCTTTGGTGATGTATACATCGAAACGCTTCGATCTGCCGAAAAAACTGGGCAGATGGGCCCTGTGGCAACTCATCTTGCGGATATGCTCGAACGGAATATCGAGACCTCCCAGCAAATTCGGCGAGCACTTTCCTACCCAATCATTGTGGTGTGCTTTGTCACACTGGCGTTGGGTGTGATTGTCATCTTTGTTGTCCCTAAGTTCGCTGGCATCTTTGAATCCAATGGCGTTGAACTCCCGCTGACCACTCGTATCATCCGCTATATGGGGTATTCGCTTACTACCTATTGGTGGGCGTATATCAGTATTGCAACGGCAGCGGTCATTGGGCTACGAAAATCTTGGCGGAATGAACGCGGACGATTCCGAATCGAGAAACTCCTCCACAAGCTGCCCTATATCGGCAACATGTTCACCTGCGTGACCACCGCTCGGTTCAGCCGGGTGATGAGCATCGGGCTTGATTCAGGGATTGAAGTCATCGAAGCATTTGAAATTGCTGGCAGCGCTACTGGTCGACCTGTGTTTCGAGCTGAGTGCATCCAGATGTGCGATCGGATGCGCAATGGCGAATCATTGAGCGATGTGATCAATCACGCTCACGGGCTGCCAAACTTTGCCCGCAGGCTCTTTGGATCTGGCAAAGATTCAACGGAGCTTGCCAGTGCGGGCAAGATTATCGCACGCCATTACGATCGTCAATCGGACCATCTTGCCAAGAATATTAACACGATCATTGAGCCGATGATTACCATCGCGATGGCGGGCATTGTGTTGCTCGTTGCACTCTCGGTATTCCTTCCTATGTGGCAGATGATCAGTATCAACAAGTAAACTCTGCTCGCCTGTATTCACTACCAAGAAAGACTCTTATGAACAAATCTACGAAAGCATTCACACTCATTGAGGTGCTCATCGTCGTGGTGATCCTCGGCGTATTGGCAGCCGTTGCCATCCCTAAGTTTGCTACCGCGAGCGATGACGCACGAACTTCTGCGATACAGAGCACGGTGACCGGTGTTCGATCTGCGATTGCAACATTTCGAACAAATGCTGTGATCCAGGGGAACTCTCCGTACCCGACACTCGTTGAGCTCACCGATGGGACTGTCATCAAAGCTGATATTCCAATCAACGCATTTACTCAAGTTGGCGGCGTGCAGAGTGCGTCCCAAGCCCAGGCTAACTCGCGGGCGGTATTCAATACCAACAGCGCCGGTTGGAACTACTTTGTGAATAATAACGCAACCCCTCCCACTGCTATCTTCTATGCCAACACGGAAACACTTACGACCGCTCCCGACGGAGCCGGTGGAACCATGACCGCGAACGATATCTAATGACACACAAAGCGAACAATTTTTGCTCATATCGAAACCGTTCTGGCTTTTCGCTTGTCGAGTTGATGGTTGTGGTTGTCATTATGGGAATCATTACCGTGTCGGTAATACCGGCGATGGATAACCTCCGCTCGATACGCGAGGGGGCCGCTCGGGATGACTTTGTTCGGATGATTGAGGTTGTCAAGGGACAAGCCGTAGCATCTGGAAAACCTCATGGATTACAAGTTGATATCTCCATCAACACACTGACCATTGTAGAACTCGATGCTCAAGGACGAGTCCAAGAAGAGTTCGACCCGTTGACCAACTCCAATCGAACAGTTAATCTATCGATGCTCTATCCGGGCGTGACCATGCTCTCAATGAGCAACGGAGATGGGACACCTGGATCAGGAACGCTCTGGTTTGACTTTGAATCCAACCCACATACGCGCGATGCCGACGGCTCGTTTGGTTCGATCAACACAGATACTGCATCAATAGTACTCTCATCGAATGTCCGAATTATCGTCTACCCACATTCGGGCGTTGTGGAGGTGCAGTAATGAAACTTCTGCCAGCATTTCGATCGCAAGTAAATACAGGCTTTACCCTTATCGAAGTGGTGATCGCGGTGATGGTGATGGCAATTGCGGTGCCTCCAACTTTGAGCATGATGGACTCTGCATCGGCGGGGCGTGTTGATTCTGTCAATACCACACGGGCGACATTTTTGAGCACGATCGTGCTTGAGACAGTTATGGCGGACATGACTTCCTCGGATGCCGGATTGGGTTTCGATGCTCTCATAAATTCATCGGCGTATCTTGATACACCTCCAGGGGCGGCGGATGTCACCCTTGGCTTGTACCAACGCCTCACAACAATCACTGAGCCGTACACACAAGTTGGGCTGGGATACAGCGTAGAAATCGGTGCGCTCGTGGGTTCTGACGGGCAAGTTTCGGTGGTTGAAAGCGAAAATGTGTTCCGCATGATCACTGTTCGTATTCAGTTTATGTCCGCGAGCGGCGATCAGATCAGCATGCCGGTCTCGATTATGGTCTCGGAGATGTGATGAAGACAAGAACTTCCCAATCAACTCGTGGATTCACGCTGCTCGAACTCGTCGCAGCGATTATGGTGATGTCGATCATCGCTGCAACGATCATGCCTGTGATACAGGCTGCATTAGAGTCATACACGGTCGCACGCCAGGTCCGGAGTTCAACTGAACGAGCTGGATTTGCGCTCGATCGAATTACCCGCATAGTCCGCCAAGCACCGATTGGGAATAACGATTCTGGGATTGGTATTACGACGGCGGCAACAAGTTCAATTGAGTTTTCTGATGGCACAGGTGTACAGCTTGTGGGTACAACGCTTGAGATGCTTGTCCCCGGGGAACAGCCAGTTCCTTTGTGCTTCGATGTTGAATCATTGCTCGTGCAATACTTCGCAGATGATGGTGTCACAACTACACAACTCACTCCTGAAACCACACACAGGCTCGTCTTTACGATTCTCACGCAGGGTGTCGAAATGTCTGTGCTTGTGCATCCACGAATCTGGATTGGTCAGGGGGCATCATGAGATCACGAACAAACAACCGAACCAAATACAATCGCAGGGGCACAGTCCTCATCGTTATCGTAGTGGTCATGTCGATGCTTGCTTTGGTTGTTGCAGGAGCGATTCGACCCGTTCGTGACGAGGCGAACCTTGCAACTCTTCGTGTTGAAACAACGCGTGCATTTTATGCTTCTGAGAGTGGAGCAATTATCGTGATGAATGGAGTTCTCGGACGCGCAACATTGCCAAGCGATGGAGATTCTATCACACTCAATGGCCAGACAATTCTCTTCGTCCAAGCACCGAATGCACAGGGAATTGCGATCATAGAAGGTATCAGCGGCGAAGCTCGGCGGCGGATTGAGTTCACGACCGAATAACTTTTTTGAGAATAATAAAGTTCCCTGAGTTGTGGTTATTTGATAGAACTTCCCCCTCATTTTATGCCGATGTCTACACGGGAATGAACTAGAAATTCTATTGGGGATCCGAATGAAAAAACCGAACAATCAACTGATCATCAGACTCTCTCCTGACTCTCTGAGTATTGCCAAGTTAAAAAGAGGCAAGATTGTTCAAGCTGAGCAGCTTGAACTTGACGCAGAAAACTGGTCATCCGTTTGGGATGATGGGCTCATGCGCCTCGACCAACCTCTCCGCCAACTCCTCTCAAGGTTCTCATCATTGTCCGGTGGGCGTGCAACCGTGGTTTATCATTCTCCTAGCCTGACGCAACAGGTCTATACATTTGATCTCCCATCGAAAGCCGCGAAAGAAGCTGGGATAGTTAAAATTCGCGAGAGCATTAGCTCCAATGATCCTGTACAGTCGTGTGTGCTCGCAGAGTCTCATGGCGATTCTGAATCGACAACATTATTGGTATTTAGTGAGCGTGAAGAACAGCTCCGCTCACTCTTTGCTTGGCTCAATCGTTGTGGACTAACGGCGAGTTCATTCATTCCTGAAAGTGTCGCGGTGATGAATGTCGCTGCAAATACCGCGATGAGTTCCGACCCGGGCACTGCAGTATTTTACCTAGATTCAGAAGTAAGCGTTATTGCGTACGCCTCAAACACCGGGCTCAATCTTATTCGCTCTGCTCAGATCGGATACCGCAAGCTCAGCGAAGCGTATTCACAAGCATTGCGTGGAATATCTAAAAGCGAAGATGAGGATGACCAAGAACAAGATGTTCTCTCATCATTGCAATCGACCACAATGCTCTTTGAGCATGGCATCCCGGTGGATACATGTGAAGTTGATGGCATTGATTTGCGAACCACCGTACTCCCTGTTCTCGCGCCTGTTCTCCAAAGATTCTGTATTGAAATCAAGCAAAGTTTCCGGTTTGGTCTCGCAGGCATAGAGATGCCGAAGAACTTGTTAATCAGTGGCCCTGGCGCCACAATCCCTCAGATAGGCAGAGCCGTTTCGAGTCATATCGAGATGGGATTCAAATCTGACCCGGAGATGAATGGGTTTTCAAATACAAAGCCGTTCAGCCGGGGCACACTCGAATACGCCATGTCACATAGCGAGATACTACCCGATGGGTTGCTCCCTGAAATTGCACGCGATGCTGCGACACGATCACTACTTACAAAGAGCCTCTTCGCGGGCGCTGCGGTCGCTGCACTCGCGATGGGCGTTGAGTATTCACTTACAACACTCGAGCTTCAGCAGGTCAGCGATCAAATCAGTCTCCAAGCCCCGCAACTCGATGCTGTGAACGATTTTCAAAGTCAGCGAGAGCGTGTTTCGACCATGTCGTTGATGGTTCAAGACATTTCCAAACTTGTTTCTGAGTCTGTGGTGGCGATCCCACAATGGGATGCTGTCCTCACCCAGCTTGCTGAAATCACTCCAAAGTTGATACGGATTCAGGAACTCCGGGGGGATTATCTTCAGAACCAAGCTTTTATCGAGGTGATCGGGCTTGGTGCCGGAGACTCCGAGAAAGAGGTAAGCAGCGAAATCAATGCCTTTGTGTCGAATCTCGATCGTGTTGATGGTGTCAGCAGTGTTTCTCTTGGCGCTACATCTCGCATCAGTCTAAGCGACAATCAATGGGGGCGTCAGTTTACATTAAAAGTGATGCTCGATATGAATCCGATGCCCCATCAAGCATTTGCAAACGCCGAATCAGATATGTTCCACGGAGACACTCCATGAACCAAGACCTACTCAAATCTTTCCTCATCAAACTCACTGGAGTTACATTGGTTGCCTCGGTTGCATGGATGATGATTGTTTCACCGCATGTACAGCGTGTACGAGACATCTCTGAGACCTATTCCATCGAAGCAACTGCGATTGAACAAGGCGAGCAGTCAATCCTTCAATACGGAGACCAGCTCAAAGTCGATTTTATACATATCGGTGAA
Source organism: Phycisphaerales bacterium (assembly GCA_016764015.1). Next base: position 8,745 of record JAESSR010000001.1, on the reverse strand, counting down.
ATTCGCCGAGAGCTTACCGAACAGCTTGATGTGCACAAAGAACTCAATATTCACAAGTACCTACAAGAAACGGCAGAAGCTGCTCAGCTCACGGTCTCGCGTATAGAGCCACTCGGAAGTCAAATATCGAAGTATGTCGATGAGCTTGATCAAAGTGAGATTAGCTTGCAATCCACTGAATACCGCATTGAATGTGAAGGCATGTTCTCCGGGATTGTTCACTTCCTCCATGGCCTGCACAGTGGCCCGAACATCACAAAGGCAAGCTCGCTCCGCATACTTCCCCTATCGAATGATCGTGCACGGATGATTATCCAGATTACGATGTTCCAACTCACCGATGTGCCCGATTCGTTCCTCGAATCACTTGATGATTCTTCTACATTGATCACACAACAAGGAGAATATCATGGCGAGTAATACAATCCCAGCAACCTATATTCTGGCGGGATTATTGATCCCAGGAACCGTCATGGTTGGGACGCGATTCTTTGGTATAGCACCAACATCGGCCAATGCACAAGCAGCATCAATCCCATCACCACAGTTCGCTGCACTCCCTAGTCAATCGATTGCGATCACCGCTCAATCATTTCCAAGCGATCATCATGCGAATATTCGCTCGCCGTTCTGGTGGGCCGAAAAAGAGGCTGATATATTCGATGACCCATTCCAGATATACCTTGACCCAGAACCGATTCAGAATGAAGTATTTCATGAGATGCTTGTCACATCAATTTTACCGCACCCAAAGAATCCATTAGCGATCATCAACACAAAGCCATACCGAATCGGTGATGATCTTGGCAACGGATGGAAACTCGCCAAGATCAATGGAAAATCACGAACAGTGACCCTGATTCATACTTCGGGCAAACAGCAAACCCTTTCACTCACCAACAATCCATGAGCCATCGGCTCAAACAATTGAACAACTCGGGAAGCGTGCATAGCATTGATTTCTCGGGCGTATAGCTCAGTTGGCTAGAGCGCTGCCGTCACATGGCAGAAGTCGTAGGTTCAAGTCCTATTACGCCCATTTACTTAAACGCTGCAAATCAAATGGTTTGCCGCGTTTTCTGCGTTTGATAGACAGAGTTGTCTGACCCGCTCTGACCCATTAGCTGACCCGCTTGGATCAGGAAATGAATTGGGCGGGAGACGGTTTGGATCCCAAACTCATTCGTGGGATGGGCGAGGAGAATGATTGGCCTGCCTTTCAAATGTGCCCGTTTTACAAGATTACTTGCGTAAAGAATTGACAAGGTTCTGGAGGCAGGCCACTACCTCACTCGTTTTACTCGTCGAGCATGAACACTTCTTCGGCGAGTTCTAATCCCGATTCGATCTCTTCGATGGTGATGATTGTGAAACCGGATCCTGGGATTTCTGAGACAATACGCATGGGCGTACGGAAGCCGGCAATGACCTTGAACTCTGAATAACTGATCGTGACTGGAACCGATGTTTGGCCGTTTTTCTCTATCATATTAATTTGCACCACATCGCCAAACTCAGCATCGATTCTGTATGTCCGGCTGGGCAGCTCGCCCTTCTTGAGACGGACAACATAGGCCGGGCGATCATCAACCATGTCCGTGCCAATGACCTGGATGGAGTCGAAGTATTCATCCCAGTCGCCCTCGATTGCACCAGGCGCTTTGAGCATCGCTTGAATTTGTTCATCGCCTTTGAGTGTTATATAGCCTCGCATCGAATCGAAGTACCATGCCCCATTGCTGTTGGTGACGATATCAACATGGCCATGCTCTTTGAAGTCCATATGATTCGCGTATTGATGTTTGCCTTGGGTGTATGAGGTGAATGTGCCCGATAGTCCTGACTGGGCAACCCAAAGCTTGCCGGTGGCTTTCATTCCGCCAGCCTTCTGTGCGGCTGCGACTCTGCCGCTGGTGTTGCGAAGCTCATGGATTTCTTCGATGGTTGGAATCTTGGCAGTCGAACCCTCCACAGTTCGCACAAAGAGTCTGTCGCCCGCACCACCATGAAACACGAATGACTCTACCGCCCCCTCTGGATCGCGCTTGAATGTCGCGCCCCAGTCTGGGCGATCCCTCAGCGATGCGTACCCATGCTTATCAGGAGCTTCAAAGTCCAAGAGCGTTCCCTTGTCATTCATCGCAAGCCGACCACGGTTGATGACAATCTGCACTTTTTTTCCGCCCTGTTTGCGGATGTAGCCCCCAAGATATTGATCGAGTTCATCACTCGGAGCAACGGCTACCTCTTCATGTCCTTTGCGTGGGACCTGAAAGCTGAACCCGCTCTGATGCATGACCAGCCCGACAACTTCCCCTTGAGGATTGCGTTTAAAAGAAAGAGCAATCTGATCAGTCAACTCAAAGGCCCACAGCCCGTCACTATCAGGGTTGTTGAGGGCAAATGATCTTTGACTCGGCACATTGAGCTCAAGCCCGTCATCGACGATGCGGATTTCAAAGGGTTCATCTTGAAACTTAGCAAAGTTGGCGATGTATGTGCCTGTGAAATCTTCGAAGTTGATATTTTGATCAACAACGATCTCATTTTCGTCAGGCCATTGCTCTAGTAATGCGTTAAAGATCCACTCCACCGACGCTTCAGCCAGCGGCGATATGCCTTGGTTCATCAGCAGTACATAGCCAAGATTCTCTTCAGGCATCAAACTCACCTGAGCACTGAATCCAGGGATCATACCGCCATGCTCGACGACTTTGCGCCCATCGACTTCTCTGAGCATCCACCCGAGCCCATACGAGACACCGCCGCCGATTTCAATCTGAGGCATCCATGTTTCTTGGATGACTTCGGAAGAGACCAAACGCTTGCCGTCGATTTCTCCTTCGCTGAGTTGAAATCGAATCCATTGAGCCATGTCGAGCACATTGGAGTACACACCGCCGGCGGGGGCGATGCCGTTCATGTTGAGCGCGGGAGCACGCTCAAACTGTTCATCAAACTCGTTCCAGTTGTATCCCAAGGCAACCGCAGGATCAGCTTCTGGGTCTGGAGTATGAACAATCGTCGAGACCATATCGAGTGGCTTGAATATTCGACTCACCATCATCTCATCCCAGCTTGTCCCATTCGCTATCCCCGCGGCCTCGCCAGCGGCGAGGTAGGTCACATTGCAATAATGGAACCCCGCACGGAACTCATCGATCGGCTCGGCATTGACCGCGGTATGGAGGATTTTATCACGAGAAACATCTCCGCTAAACCACAACAGCCCCATGCGCGCAAAGCCATGGCGATGACTCAACAAATCACGCAATGTGCACTCGGCGTTCTCGTCATCGGTTTTGAGATCAAGATCGAAGTACGGAAGGTACTGGGTCACCGGCATATCCCAGTTTGTTTTCCCATCATCAATCAACATCCCAACCAAGTTGGCGGTGAATGCTTTGGTTGTTGAACCGATCCCATAAATCGTGTGTTCATTGGCGGGTGTTTTTGCCTCGACATCGGCAATCCCAAAGCCATGCGTCCAGATGATCTGATCATCCTTCACGATCGCAATCGACATGCCTGGGACATGTGCTTTGATACGGGCGGCTTCGAGGGTCTCGGCGAGCTTCTCTAGGCGTTGATCAAGCGTGGGCTCTTGCCCAGCAAAGCCCAAAGGCGAGAGCACGGCAGTCAGTGAAATGAGGAGCGGAATTCGGGATGGCAGCATTGGATATCCAGTGATCGTTGGTTGTGTGCTCTGGCAGGGATGCTTGAATCTGGTTATTCGGATTGTGTTGTGTGATCTTTCGTGTTTTACGACAATGATCTGATTTTGCGTTCAATAAATGCTTGTTCATGGATGCCGGCTATTTGAGAGCGTGCCACCAAGTACGAGTCGATTGCTCTCTTCGTATCGCCTTCGAACTGATATATCCGTGCAATGGCACATTCGAGCAGGAAATAGCCCCGCATTTCGGGGTGGTCTTTGAGTTGTTTAAGCCAGGTCATGGCTTGGTGCGTAACGCTCGCTTCCCCGATGGCGATTGCTTGATTGAACGCGTTTGGGTATCACACTATCTAAATCACGGGCATCCAGCACTGAACGCAGTAAGAAAAGCACTGACATCAAAGAAGTTGAAGATGCCATCACCGGTGAAATCAGCAACCGGGTCAGAACTTCCGAAGGCAATCAAGAAAGCACTGACATCGAAGAAGTTAACTCGGCCGTCGTTGGTGAGGTCTGCAGGGCAAGGTGGGCAATCGGAGATGTCGATGATCTGTAGGCCAGTATCTCTATCAGCCACATAGGCAATCGTACCTACGACTATCACATCAAAAGAAGCGGCCCGCGTCGAGATTGAGCCGAGGAGCATTGGCAATGCTGGGTTACTCACATCGATGATCTGGAGACCAGAGCGATCATCGGCCACATAAGCCGTCGTGCCCGCGACTGCCACACCCAAAGCAAACCTTGGCGTGTCGTATGAGCCGAGTAATGAAGGTGACGCTGGGGTACTCACATCGATGATCTGGAGACCTGATTCAGCATCGGCCACATAGGCTATCGTGTCGACGACTGCTACATCATTTGCATCATCTAGTGTGCCATATGAGCCGAGCAATGTAGGTGATGCTGGATTGCTCACATCGATGATCTGGAGACCAGAGGAACTATCGGCCACATAGGCGGTTGTCCCTACGACTGCGACACTACATGCACGACCCGGCGTGTCAATTGAGCCGATCCATTTGGGTGATGCCGGGCTACTCACGTCGATGATCTGGAGGCCAGAGCCATCATCGGCCACATAGGCGGTCGTGCCTATGACTGCCACATCCATTGCATGGTCTGGCGTGTCGTACGAGCCCAGCCATGTGGGTGATGCTGGAGTACTCACATCGATAATTTGGAGACCAGAGCCATCATTGGCCAGGTAGGCGGTCGAGCCTACGACTGCTACATTAGAAACAGAATCTGATGTGTCGTACGAGCCGAGTAATGTGGGCGCGGCTGGATTGCTCACATCGATGATCTGTAGGCCATCAAAATGGCCCGCCACATAGGCTGTCGCACCATCAACTATCACACCAATAGCAATGCCTAATGTGTCGTATGACCCGAGCAATGATGGAGGCGCCGGATCGCTCACATCAAAAATCTGGAGACCAGATTCATTATCAGCCACATAGGCTGTCGTTCCTGTCACTGCTATACCAATAGCATTGCTGGGTGTGTCGTAAGAGCTGAGTAAATTGGGTGATACCGGGTTGCTCACATCGATGATCTGTAGACCAGAACGATCATCGGCCACATAGGCCGTTGTACCTACGACTGTAACATCAACAGCAAAATCCCGGGTGTCGTATGAGCCGAGGAATGTGGGTAATGCCGGATTGCTCACATCGATAATCTGAAGACCGAGGTTGTTATCCGCCACATAGGCCGTCGTGCCTACGACTGCAACACTCCAAGCTAAGCCCGGTGTGTCGTATGACCCGAGGAGTGTGGGTAATGCCGAATTGCTCACATCGATGATCTGGAGACCAGAAGAACCATCCGCCACATAGGCTGTCGTGCCTATGACTACCACGCTCCGTGCAAAGCTCGGCGTGTCATATGAACCGAGCAGTGTGGGTGATGCCGGGTTGCTCACATCGATAATCTGGAGACCAGAAGAACCATCCGCCACATAGGCCGTCGTGCCTACGACTGTTACACCACGAGCACGATCCGGCGTATCATATGATCCGATCCATGTGGGTAATGCCGGATTGCTCACATCAATGATCTGGAGGCCAGAATCTTCATCCGCTACATAGGCCGTCGTGCCTGCGACTGTAACATCATTAGCTTCGTCCAATGTGTCGTATGAGCCGAGGAAATCACGGGCGTTACAGAGAACGCCATCGGCTTTGGTTTGAGTGGTGAGAAGTGTGCAGAGGGTGATGAGGAGGATGGGGAGGATGGGGAGGAGTTTGGATTTGATGGTGGGGATCATTGGGATGGCCTTAGAAATATGTGCTGGAATGATATTAACAGCATACAAGGACTTAGGCTGGATTACAAGGTTGTATTGGGGTGAAATCCAGCTTATTGTGGGAGTGATAACAAGTACAAAAGCCAAGTAGGATGAGGCGATGACTATGAGCCACGATACAACTGCAGCAAAGGATTCTGGAATCGTCCATCAAGGCTCACGAAAAAATCCAATAAAACGAAAACACGACAAGCCTCAGCCAGCTACGCCGCTCGGCATAAACAGTGTGGTTCAACGAGCAACATATTCATAATCAAAGGACAGTTCCTTGCTGACGCACAAAAGATAAAACGAGCCTGATCAAATAATGGTCAAAATCGGCTTGTATCTTAATCTTTATTGAGTCAAATAAAAGAGCTGGCGCAACTTTTTCAAAAAACAAACAGAGACACTTTTTTGAGTCTGCTTCGAAATCTAGTGTGGATTGCAAAGCTGACCTGCCGGTTATGTGCTTTTCGCCTCTCTCTAGAAAACGCAAGTGATCCCAAACACCAAAACAAGAAGCTCGCAAATTCGCTGGACCACTACTCGCCATTTCAGAAGTGTTTGGGTATCACACTATCTAAATCACGGGCAACCAGCACTGAACGCAGTAAGAAAAGCACTGACATCAAAGAAGTTGAACTCCCCATCACCAGTAAAATCTGCCGCCGGGTCGGCCGCACTAAACGCAGTCAAGAATGCAGAGACATCGAAGAAGTTGAGTTCGCCATCGCCAGTGAGATCCGCGGGGCATTCGCCACCACCAAGCAATGAGACGACATGATTGGCGGAAAGCCCATCGACTGAGTTGAACCCGCCGCCCATGATGAGCGCATCGCCTTCGCCTGCGTCATAGACGATGGCGCCGAAGATATTCCCATCGACCATTCCGCCAACTGCTTCCCATGCTGATCCATTCCACTTTGCGATGTGGCTCATCGGCGACGCTCCCGAGTTTTCGAAGTTGCCCATCGCGTAGAGCGCTTCGCCTGAGCCATCGTCGAAGACTGTAAGTTCTTGGACGGCTGAGTCAAACCCATCGCCCATCGAGGACCAGGCCTTGCCGTCCCACTTGGCGACATTAGAAACTTCAGTTCGATCATCGGCACGGTTAAACGACCCGCCGGCGTAAAGGGCCATCCCATCGCCATCGTCCCATGTAGTCAAGTGGAATACCTGCGAGATTCCTGATGAGCGTGTGAGCCCGCCGCCCAATGGCGACCAAGCGGAGCCGTCCCAACTTGCGATGTTGAGGGCGCTCACTCCGTCGATTGTCAAAAAGCGTCCGCCAGCGAAGAGCGAGGAACCCGATCCGAGATCGGCGTTAAGCACATCGAGCACGATCAACGGGACCGCGCCACCGATGGTACCTCCGAGAGCGGTGTAGTTTGTGCCATCCCATTGGCAGATATGGTTCATGCCCGCATTACCACCGATGTTGAGGTAGTTGCCCGCGACGATCAGCGCATCACCTGAACCAGAGTCATAGGTGGTCATATCCCAGATCGAGCTGAGGAATGATTCAAGTTGGGCATCCATCGCGTTCCACGATGAGCCATCGAATCGAGCGAGTTTGGCAGATCCCGGCATATTTCCTGCGGAGTCGAAGTATCCTCCAACAATCAGATTGCCTTGGAAGACGCCCAGAGTGTTTGAGTATTGACTCTGGAGCCCGCCCCCCACTGCATTCCAGTTTGATCCATCCCACCGAGCGATTTGTGATCCACCTGCGACGCCGGAGGCCAAAAATGAACCGGTAGCATAGAGCGATTCGCCGTTGCCGTCATCGTAAGTGGTGAAGTTGGCGACATAAGACCCGCCGAACCCCGGATTTCCGAGTGTGTTGGAGAACTCTTGAGCGATCGCAATCGTGCAGAACGCTGCCCCGATAGCGAGAGAAAATAAAACTGGACGAACGATGGTCATATTTAGCCTCCGAGATAAAAAACGAGGGAGTGAGGATATAGACTATCACATCTAGAGAGAATTCATAGGGCTGTTTTACCTGTATTTCGCCTAAAATTAATACAGCGTCTCCCACTGAAAGACGCTGTATGCTTTGAATAGTTCAATGAATAGATCGAGCGGGGGAGAGTCTCCGTACCCGCGACAACACCAATTAAAGCACAGCCTCAAAATATAACGAAAGAGCCGAAACTCATATTGAGTCTCGGCCCTAACTGATACTTATCAAAATATGGGTGACAGGACACCAGTTGAACAATTTGCAGCCGGAATCCGCCTCTGGCGCCCAGAAACACGAATTTTGATTTCGCGATGAGTGTTGCTCAGATCACCTCAACCCGCGCCAGAAGTAAACCTCGATTTGGATCAAGAAACGAGTTTGGACTCGTATGCCGTAAACCTCGATGGCAAAATCATCTGCGACAAGCAACTTGGCGGGCTGATCCGATTGTACCGCCGAGCAGCTTAAACCAATCCAAATCAATCTATTTCACAACTGATCCGGACAATCAGGGCACATTCTCGTGCGCAGATCGCACTTCTGATTCAACGATTCACCTGCAAGTATCGAGATACCCATCTCGGCTGAGTTTTTGGATCCTACGACTTACGCAATTTGATTAACTCCGGCCTATTCCTGTTCGTGACTGCAAAAGTCGGACAGAAATGGGACAGTCGCCATGCATTGCAGTTTCTATTGTTGGCGTTGATCCCGTTCAAAATTTGTAAACATCCATGTCTGAACTTCTGTGCTGTACAACTCGTTGAGCTTTGAAATTTGATTCAGGAGTTCGGTAAGCTTGGGATTGCG
>JAESSR010000196.1 GCA_016764015.1 Phycisphaerales bacterium | reverse complement strand
TGATCAACGAACATGCCGAAACAATCAGGCATGAAAGCTGCTTAGGTCTGGTATACTAGCAGTACGCGAGTGTCTCGCATATTGGTAAACAACCCATTGGAGATTTGTGATGGCATCCAAAGTTTTTAAGACTCCCACGGAAACTTTCGCAGGGCTTGTCGAACAAGGAATCATTCATGACGGCATGATGTGCATGGTCGGCGGGTTCGGACTCTGCGGCATCCCCGAGCACCTCATCATCGCGCTCCGTGATACAGGTGTCAAAGAAATTACTTGCGTCTCCAATAATGCGGGGGTTGATGACTGGGGGCTTGGACTTTTGCTCCAAACCAAACAGATTAAAAAGATGATCTCCTCATATGTGGGTGAGAATGATGAGTTCGCACGCCAATACCTCAACAATGAGTTGGAAGTCGAGTTTAATCCACAAGGCACACTCGCCGAGCGCGTTCGTGCTGGTGGCGCAGGGATTCCAGCGTTCTACACCGCAACTGGCGTAGGTACCATTGTCGCTGAGGGCAAAGAGACCCGAACCTTCAACTCACCCAATGGCGGCCAATCAAGAGAGTTCGTGATGGAATCCGGACTCTTCGGCGATCTCGCACTCGTCAAAGCTGCCAAAGCCGACGAATATGGCAACCTGGTCTACAACATGACCGCACGCAACTTCAACCCTGACATGGCGACGGCTGCGAAGTTTGTGATTGCCGAGGTTGATGAAATTGTCCCTGCCGGCTCGCTGCATCCTGACGAGATTCACACGCCGGGGAACTATATTGATCGTGTCGTGATGACCAAGTCGGAGAAACGAATCGAACAACGAACAGTGAGTGCGTCATGAATATTACAGACGACGCAATCGGTCAAGTAGACAATGAAAACAAGAGCTCGTTTCTCGTTGAGTTTCTCAATAATACAGAGCCCGCCAAGCTCATGTTGTGGTGTGCCGCGATGTTGATTCTTGCAGGGGTTTGTGGCTTCGCGAGCTTTCAGCTGAGTACTGGATGGGGCATGAGCACTGCCCTAGAACAGTGGCAATCTGGCTCAGATGTTGTGATGACTATTCCTGTGGATCAAAAGAGGGCATCATTCACACAGCAGGCATTACCGATTATTTTGAGCCTTGGAGCATTTGTCTTCGGTATTGCCGCCACCCTCCTCCCCATGTGGGCCGTCGGGCGCCTGATCGCCGACGCCATCCGTGACGGAGCCAAATCATGAACGATACAACCCCTGCCGACGCACCAAAGCTCCCGCCCAAATCCAAGAAACCAATCTACACTCGCCCAAAGTTCATCTTCTCGATGATCGCCGGTGTAATTTTCCTCATCCTGATCTTCCAGAACTGGGCTTCAGTTTCAGTCAACATGTTCTTCATGACAGATCGACAGGTGCCCGCAGCGTTGATGTATGTCGGATTTTCTCTCGTCGGTTTCATCGTCGGTTGGTTGGTCAAACGCCCCAAGCAGTCATCAAAGAAGGATTAAAAGAAAATTACAGATGGTTGTTGCGATTCATTCTCAACTGGAATATGATCTATACGAAGATATCCAGATTGGAATCTCGCATGGAGCGTGTGTAGAACGATGGTCAAAGCAGAAGCACAACTCGAATCCAAAGCTGTGCCGCTGACCCAGCTCATGCGCGGACAAAGCGGGCGGATTCATTGCACCCAAGCGCATCCCGATGACTGCTCGATGCTCCGTGCGATGGGGCTTCGCCCTGATGCTTCAGTCCAAATGTGTCGGCTCGGCGAACCCTGCATCATATCGCTCTCGGGTGCGTGCCGAATCGGGCTCGCCAAAGACATCGCATCACGCGTGATGGTTCACATCGACGAATAACCCCCCACTCACCTTGCACTTTGATTGATGAGTTGTAGATTCATTCGATGACCACGCCAACCGCTCTGCAATCCGATCCTGCTAAGCACACCATCGCCGTGCTCGGCAATCCAAATGTCGGCAAGACCACACTCTTCAATCGCATCGCAGGCATCCGTGCCAAGACTTCAAACTTCCCGGGCACGACTCAAGAAGCCCGCGTTGCGCATGTCAAACTCAAAGCAAGCCGTGAAGAGATCGAATCGGTCTTGATCGATCTTCCTGGCATTTACTCGCTTCATCTCGATCTTTCTGAATCAAGGGTCTGTGCTGATGTGCTCGATGGCACAACTGCGCCCGCTGGCGAACAGGCCGGCGTGCCCGATGTGCTGCTCGTCGTGATCGATGCCACGAACCTGATGCGCAATCTTGCGATTGTTGGAGAATCATTGGGCAAACGGTTGCCCACCGTTGTCGCGGTCAACATGATCGACGCTGCCCGTCGGCGCGGGATTCATATCGATCCAAATACACTCTCCGAATGCCTTGGCTGCCCGGTGATTTTGTGTAGCGCACGCACAGGTGAAGGCGTCAAAGAACTCGCTTCAAAGCTCGCCAGCGCGAAGGTGCCCACACGATCTGCCCCGACAGATCAGACCGGGATCGAGCGATGGGCCCAAGATATTTACACACAAGTTTCTGCATCGGATGAAAACGCATCAGCCGACAAACTTACTGATCGGCTTGATCGCGCATTTACACACCCGATCCTCGGCGTGCTCTCCTTCACCGCGATCATGACCGGGTTGTTCTGGATGATCTTCAAGCTCGCTGCGTACCCGATGGACTGGATAGATATTTGGTTCGGTTCCGTCGGCGGGTGGGTCGGTTCGCATATTCCTGATGGCGCGATCCATGATCTGATGGTCGATGGCGTCATTGCTGGTGTTGGTGGGACGGTTATTTTCTTGCCTCAGATTTGCCTGCTATTTTTCCTGCTCGCACTCCTCGAAGGCACAGGGTATTTGGCAAGGGCTGCGTTTGTGATCGATCGGGCATTGCGACCGTTTGGATTGTCTGGGCATGCGTTTGTGCCTTTGTTGTCAAGCCATGCGTGCGCGATCCCGGGGATCATGGCCGCCCGCGCGATTCCTGACAAACGCGATCGGCTCGCGACGATCCTTGTTGCTCCGTTCATGAGTTGCACCGCCCGCATCCCGGTGTATGTGCTGCTCACATCAATCCTCTTTCCCGATCGCCCGCTTTACCAGGCGTACGCCTTCACCATGTGCTATGCCATGGGCATCTTCGCCGGCTTGTTCACATCGCTCTTGTTTAGAAGAACCATCCTGCGTGGCAAGTCTCGCCCGATGGCCCTCGAACTGCCGAGCTATCGCATCCCCGATCTCAAATCAGCGTTGCTTCTGACTTATGATCGAGGCTTGATCTTCCTTAAAAAAGCCGGCACGCTGATTCTTTCGATCTCGATCGTCCTCTGGTGGCTCGGCGCGTATCCACATTCAGCACCGACTAACGCAGCCAATGAACTCCGCGCACAAGCTGAATCGATTGTTGATGTCGATCAATCGACTGAACTCTACGCCCAAGCGGATTCGCTCGATACGCGCAACTCGGCGGCCAACTCCATGCTCGGCAAACTCGGCACGGCCTTCCAACCCATCTTCGCGCCCTTGGGCTACGACCGCCAACTCACCGTCGGCGTGCTCGCATCCTTCGCCGCCCGCGAAGTCTTTGTCTCGACGATGGCTGTGCAAGTCGCCGGCTCCGATGATGTCGATGACGATTCCGTCCTCGAATCTATCGCCAACGCCACCAACGACGACGGCTCCCGCATCTTCACCTACGCCACAAGCTGGTCGCTGCTCTTCTTCTATGTCCTCGCTTCGTTGTGCCTGCCGACCTTGGTCGTGACGGCCAAAGAAGCGGGCGGGTGGAAATGGGCGATGCTCCAGTTTGGGTGGATGTCATTGCTCGCGTATGTAAGTGCGTTGGCCGCGTACCAGTTCATCATCTTCGCCGGAGGAACCTAATCATGCCCATCAACGACTGGCAGTTCTGGGTGGTGACACTTGTGGCGATCGCTTCCATATTGGGGCTCAAGGTGGTGCTCATGCCCAAGAAAAAAGGCACCAAGACCACGCTGACCGTTGGGGGTAAGCCGGTGGGGAAGAAGTCCAAATCCAAAGATTGTGGCTGCAGTTAATAGGACTTCCGCTCCGAGTGCCACTACTCGCCGTCTTCGGCGCAGTAGTGCCATTATATTCCATTTGCAATCGCACTACTGCGCTGCTCCGCATCGAGTAGTGGCACCCATTCATCTCCCTCTCCCATTCTTCCACATCTTTTCCTCTTCTCTGCACCTCTGCGTGATCTTTGCGTCCTCTGCGTTGAACTCCCCTCTTTCCCCTTCCTCTCTCTTCCCCATTGCCCACTGCCTATTGCCCATTGCCTTCCTACAATCCCCCATGCCACTATCACGCGAAGACATCACCAAACGGGCAGCCCAAGAACTGCAGGACGGCTACATTGTCAACCTCGGGATCGGGATGCCGACACTTGTCGCCAATCACATCCCCGATGGCATGGATGTCTGGCTCCAGTCTGAGAACGGGCTCCTCGGCATCGGTCCATTCCCCACCGAAGAAAACATCGACGCCGATCTCATCAACGCAGGCAAACAAACCATCACCGCCCGCACAGGCGCGGCCTCGTTTGCATCCTCCCAATCCTTCGCCATGATCCGAGGCGGGCACATCGATATGTGCATCCTTGGAGCCATGCAAATCTCCCAAGAAGGCGATATCGCCAACTGGATGATCCCCGGCAAGATGATCAAAGGCATGGGCGGCGCGATGGACCTTGTGGCTGGCGTCAAGAAGGTTGTTGTGACGATGGAGCATTGCAACCGCAAGGGCGAAGCGAAGATTCTCAAGGAATGCACCTTGCCCATCACAGGCAAAGCCTGCATCGACATGATCATCACCGATCTGTGCGTCCTTGAAATGGATCACGATGCCAAACGCTACAAACTCACCGAACTCGCCCCCGGCGTAGCCGTCGAAGAAGTCATCGAGAAAACAGAAGCAGAACTGATCACCAGCGATGAACCAACGGTTGTATCTGTATGAAGCTGCTCAAATCGAAGTGGATATGTATACCGCTTGGTTTGATCATCATTTTGATCTCAATACCTGTCGTTGACATGTTCATCAGTGACATGAAAGACAATCGACTCGCTTCACAGTGGCAGGCTGAATCGTCTGCGAAACTTGCCGGTGCAACAACCTACCAAGAAGCATCTGAAATGATATCGGATCTTGGTGTGATGCTCGGCGACCCCGATGCCTCATGGATAGCAGTGGATTATCGCGACACACATCACAATCGGATATTAAGTGCTTCTGTTGCTAGAACAAGCAGTGGCGAGTTCTTTGTCTCCCGAAGGCATTTTTGTGGATCACTCAGTGGTTATCAACATGCGAAAGATCAAATCGTAGAGTTTGAAGTTATGGTTCAGGAATCTACAAGCCCTGAAGATAATCAGTTCTGGCAAGAGTTGCTTGACAGTGCAGAAGAAAGTATGATGAACAATCGATCGTATTTGCGTGCAATCGATTCAGAATCAGATTCCGAAAAACAGCGTGAAATGCTCATTATACTTGATTTCCAATCCATGGATTAGACAGATCTAAGACATAAGTCTTTTGTGCCCTCCTTCATCTCGAAGAGTGAAGGAGGTCTTCTGTTTCACTATGTGATCCAAGAACCTCCTTCGCCCTTCGGGTCGTAGGAGGGCACCAAGAAGAGGCATGAGGAGAACGCCCTAATCTGGGTGGACCGATGTGATTGCGTGCACGCCTGATAAAAATCTGGTACGATTTCTTATGTAAGACACGGAGGTCACGAATGCCATTTTACGAAGTCGCTGGGAGCGACACACGAACACACAAGCCACGCACACTTCGTATCAGTGCCCGCAATGATCATGACGCAACATACACCGCGACTGAGCACGGCATTACCGAGGTGAAGCTTCGTTCATTCTCCGAGCGTGAAATGTTGCTCATGGATATGAAATGCTTTCTCTACGCCGATCCGATGGCGCCAGAGAGAGCAAAGAGTCAACGCATCGAACGCCAGTACCCAAAGTCGATTCTCTTCGACCATCCCTTTCTAACGATTACCAGTTCGGTGTTCGCAGGGATCATGTTCGCAAGACTGACGACCGCATTGATCGCCATGATCTCACTTTAAGGCTCATCGTCTGAATCAGTATCAGTTGAATCATCCGTCGGCTCATCTTGGCCGTCGGTGTTATCAGTATCAGCCGCTTCTTCTTCAACTTCTGGTTCTGGTACATACACAACACCCTCTGGCAACCACAACGATGGGGCTTCGCCGAGGGCGTTGGCGATCGCGATCGCGACTTCGTTTGAGAGGTCAATCATTGCAGGCACTTGGTCAACACCTGCTTCGTCAGCAGCTGTGCGTGCGTTGGCGATGACTTCAAGCAACTCCTCGCTCGTCACATCCTCGGGAGATTTGAGTTCAAAGTCTTCAGACCCGACCTGGATTTGCACCGCGCCGTTGTTTTCATCCGCCGGCATCGAGATCGGCGCAAGGATCGCATCGAGATCATCCATCGAGATATCCTCAGCATAAATCCCATACGCCAATCGCCCAAGCTGAACCTTCGCATCCGCCTTGGTCTCGTCGTCGAGTTCCGAATCCTCAAAGTACCCCGCATACGAAGCCTCCACAATCCCCATCGGAAGCAAAGGCCCCTCGAAAATCTCCGCAGTAATCAGGAACAAGTCCTCGGTCGAAATATCCTTATCCACAAACCGCGTCATCAGCGTATCAATATGCGCATTGATCTCATCCTTCTCGATCTGCTCAATCTCGGTTTCATCGAGCACAGCAGTCAAACCTTGCTTGATCCCCCCCGAGACCCACCCACGCCACGAGTTCATGACAAAGACAGTCGCAATAATCGCCAGAATGATCGCAATCCCCAGGGCGATCAAGCACCCGACGAGTATGTTGCCGTTTCGGCTAGATTTAGGGCGGAGCGTTTTGATTGTGTGCATGGGATTCCCTCAGTGGTGAGTGCATGGAGTTGTTTGGCTATCCCTCTTATTGGGAATCGTGCCGATTAGTTTCACGCTTGATGGTAGCCGGGCTCTGATTTGGGTTCTGGGCTCCATAGGATCATGCATTCGATATTTTCCTGTGATTTAAAAAGAGAGCCCATATGCACTGGTTTGACGCCCACCTTGACCTCGCCTACCTCGCTGAAAATGGGCGTGACATGCACGCTGTCCTCGCCAAATGCCGAGGGCGATACCAACCCGCAGCCGTCACACTCCCGTCGATGATTGATGGGCAAGTGACCAAGTGCTTGGGCACCGTATTCACGGAAGCCATCGATCCGACGAATACCGATTCGGAAATC
>JAESSR010000195.1 GCA_016764015.1 Phycisphaerales bacterium | reverse complement strand
TATTCTGCGAGCGATCATGGGTGTAAACAGCATTATGCGAATGAATCATCGTGGCTTTGGCGGTCGAAACGGGGATTGGAGGGCTACGATTGGCAGACACCCATCGGATCGATATTGCCCAAGGACTGGTTCAAAAATGCTTCTGCACGCGAAGAATATCTCTAAAACGCACGGCGTGCGAACGCTGTTTGATGGCATCTCTGTTGGGGTTGACCAGGGCGATCGGATTGGTGTTATCGGTCCAAACGGGGCTGGGAAATCGACATTGCTCCGAATCCTCGCTCAGCAAAATCAGCCTGATGCAGGCGAGATCATTACGCCTTCTGCTGTTTCGTCGGTGTATATCCCGCAGGTTGATTGCTTCGAGGATGGTATAAAAGTATTCGATGCGGTGTTGAGCAGAGCGCCGGAGCACGCAGCGAATCATCTTGATCCTGAGACCATCGCGGAAATCTCGCTAAGCCGGGTGGGCTTTGAGAAAGATCAATGGCACACGCCGGCGGCGAAGCTCTCGGGCGGGTGGCGGAAAAGATTGTCGAGCGCGTGCGCTCTTTCGTCATGCGCCAATGAGCCGGATCTTGTGCTGCTTGATGAGCCGACTAACCACCTTGATCTTGCAGGGATTGCATGGCTTGAGGATTTTCTGACCCAGCGTATCGGCGGGCAGGCGGCGTACGCGTCGGTCTTTGTGACGCATGATCGTCGGTTCTTAGACAAAGTCGCGACGCGGATCATAGAACTCTCCGATGCGTATCCAGGTGGATTGCTGAGTGTCGATGGCAACTACACCGAGTTTGTCCGTCGGCGGGCAGAGTTTGTAGACGGGCAAGCCAAGGCTGTTGCGTCGCTGGCCAATGAGGTCCGCCGGGATAATGTCTGGCTCGGACGGGCCGCCCAAGGGCGTCAGACCAAGCAGAAAAAGCAGATCGACGCGAGCGCCGATCGCAAGGTGCAGCTTAGCGAGCTCCGCGCACGCAATGAAGCGGCAACAAGCACAGGAGCAAAGGTTGAGTTCAGCGGGACTGAAAGGCAAACAAAGAAACTCATCGCAGCGACTAAAATCTCAAAGGCATTCGGTGATAACAAGCTGTTTACGAATCTTGATCTGGTGCTCGGCGTTGGTGATTGTGTCGGGCTTCTCGGCGCCAACGGCAGCGGCAAAACCACTTTGATCAAAGTGCTCACCGGAGAGATAGAGCCTGACGAAGGTTCTATTCGCTATTCGGATCCGTTGCCTAAGGTGGTTGTGTTTTCGCAGCATCGTGAGGATTTTCCGCCGAGTACGCCGTTGAGCGAGGCGCTGTGCCCGGTGAGCGATCGTGTGGAGTTTCGTGGGCGGACGATGCATGTCAAATCGTGGTCTCGTCGGTTCATGTTCCGCGATGAGCAGCTCGATCAGCCGGTGGGTTCGCTGAGCGGGGGTGAGCTTGCGAGGGTGCACATCGCACGGATCATGCTCGAAGCTGCCGATGTGTTGGTGCTCGACGAGCCGACCAATGATCTTGATATCCCGACGCTTGAGCTGCTCGAAGAATCTCTCGAAGATTTTCCGGGTGCGGTGATTTTGGTGACGCATGATCGGATGATGCTCGAACGGCTGGCCACACGCATCGTCGTGCTCGATGGAACCGGAAATCAGCATACTTGCCCGAGTCTGGATCAAGCGATCAAGGTGCTCAATGCTCAAGGTGAGCAGCAAGCGAGTGCAAACGAGTCAAA
Organism: Phycisphaerales bacterium; assembly: GCA_016764015.1. The sequence continues at coordinate 4,684 of JAESSR010000195.1, read as the reverse complement.
GCCTACTGAGCACAAGGTCGCCAAGACCCGCGATGTGAATCAACCCAAGAAGCTTTCATATAAGGCTCAACGCGAGTTCGATGGGATCGAAGAGAAGATCATGGAAGCCGACGAGCAGATCGAAGCTGCTCAGGCTGCGCTGTCAGATCCGAAGGTGCTCGCGGATCATGAGAAGATGACCAATGCTTGCAAGATGCTCGATGAAGCACAGGCCGAGTCGGCAAGGCTGTACGCGCGGTGGGATGAGCTTGAGTCGATGCGGTCTTAGAATGCGAATAGCTGAGGAGTTTCAAATGAGCGATGATGCAAAAAGCGAATGGCGTCAACAGGTAGATCCTATGATGTCGCGGATCGAAGCTTGTGCACTCAAGCGTGGGTTGTCCAAGCAGGAGGCCTTTGATTCAGGATTCCATATGGTGGATTGGCTCGGTGATCTTGAAGCGTTTTACTCGTTTTGTCAGAATCCTGATTCGTTGACTGATGAAGAGCTCAATAAAATGCTGACGGATTTCCTGATTCATGTCCCCAATCACCTCGCCGCAGCTGCCAAGATTTATGCGGATTATCCGGTGAGTGATGTCTTTGGTATTGATGTATTCCGAGAATCCGATTCGGAAGAGGATTAATCTCTGAACCGTTCGTGGCAGCGGATGCAGGATTCGGACAAGGTGGTCATCGAGATCATCGCGTTTTCGATGTCGTTCATGGTGATTTGGGTTTCGAGCGATGATGCGAGATCACGCGATTCGATCATGAGTTCAGCGAAGATCACGCCCTCTTGCACGGTGAGTTTGTCCGTTTCGAGTTGACGCAACAGGTTGTGGATATGCCCAGCGAGTGATGCCGGGGCCAAATCGGGGTGATCGTTGGGGGCGGTGAAGTTGTTCTCGGCGCAGAGCCAGAGGAGTTCGTTGAGCCGATCAATCTCGCTCATGGCGGCTAAAAAATCACCAATATCGGCCTGCTCGGGGAGATCGATCTGATCATTCAAGAGATAAGTATCATTGAGTGGGCGAGCGTTTTGCACAGCCCGCCATAGCCCTGGGTAATCCAACGAGGTGCCGACTAAAGTCATGAACTGGTGTGCTTGCATGTGCGTCATCGTGCCAGCGCCGATTGCCCCGACGGCGATGGCGGCTGGGCCGCGATGCTTGCCGTGATGACAGTGTATATAGATCGGGCTCGGGAGGGTGGCAATCGCGTGGGCGAACTGGATCGACCGCTCTGAGGAAATGCCATCGTATCCGATAGGGAGATGAACAACTCGGATGCCAAACTCGTCAGCGAGTGCTTTGTCAGGAGCAACGGCATCGACGGAAATAACGGTTTGAATACCCAGAGATGAGAGTTGCTCGTACGCTTTTCGGCCTTTGGGCTCGCCTCCAGAGTAAAGATTTTCGTTGAGTTGGAAAAGCATATGGAGCGTTGAGATCGGTTCTTGGGCATGTGCGTCATGCTCAGGCTCAGGGTTGGCTTTGTTGTTGGTGCAGCCCCATGCCAACAGGCTTCCAAAGAGCGTAATCCCGATGATTGCAGTGTATTTCATATGGGCATGATAGAAAAAACATGCCTGCGAGTTGCAGGCGTGCTCAACATTTGTGATGGATTCAGAATTAATCTTCTGGGACATTGTCCGAGGTGACGATCTCGCGGAACTTCATGCGGAGGCTATTGGTGATTGGGCCTTCGCCTTTGCTGATCGTGTGGGTCGAGAGCACTTCGAGGTTGTCGTGCTTGATGACCTCGCGGACGGCGATCATCTCGGCTGCCGATCCGGTGAGGAACACCTCGTCCGCATCGAGCAGTTCGTCGAGTTCGAAGACTTTTTCTTCGATGGTGAGACCGAGTGCTGGGCACAGGGTATCTTTGACGAATCGGCGGGTGATGCCTTCGAGGATGCCGACCTCTGATGGCGGGGTGAATATCTTGCCGTCCTTGATGATGAAGATGTTATCGCCTGAGCCTTCAGCGACCTTGCCATCGGTGGAGAGCATGATGCACTCAAGGAGTTGGTCTTCGGGCTTGGTGACGCCGAGCTTTTTGCTCAGGTGGATCGCTTCGCACTTGGCCATGATGTTGTTGAGGTAGTTGAGGGTCTTGACGCGCGGGTCGAGACACGCGATCGGCGTCTTTGGACGGTTGGCCAAGACGACCCGCATGCCGGCTTCGTACATCTCAGGGGTGAACAGTGAGATCGTGTCGGCGATACAGATCACGCCGGCTTTGGGGCATTGGTAGGGGTTGAGCCCCAGGTTGCCTTCGCCGCGGGTGATGACCAGGCGGATATAGCCATTGGTGATGTTGTTGACGGCTACGCACTCACGCTGGATACGGATCATTTCTTCGCGCGGGACCCCGATATCGAGGAAGATTTTGTCGGCACACTCATAGAGGCGATCCATGTGCTGCTCAAGCTTGAAGATCTTGCCGTTGTAAACGCGGATACCCTCGAAGATGCCGTCGCCATAGAGGAGTCCGTGATCGAATACGGAGACTGTTGCTTGTGATTTAGGGACCATTTGGCCGTTGACCCAGACCATTGGTTCGTTTGAACAGCCGCAAGATGGGCTACTGGCGGTCTTTGATTCGATAGTGGGGTTGGTAGTCATTGATGTCATATTATCCTCCATGATGCACTCCGTTGAGTGTATATTCTAGCTTTGGATTCGATCTCAGGGGGCACCGATGGTGATTGTTTGTCGAAAAACACGAACAAAATCCGTTCAAGCAATGAGATTTGAGGGTTGTGAGCCCTCTACAGTATACTTGCTGGGGTTCAAATTGTTCCGATATGGTATCGAAAATGGTGCGATCGTACACGAAACCGCTTGTTTCTTGTGTGATCTGTGATTTTCATGACCAGAATCTTCTGGTGGGATGGGCTTCCAGCCCGTCTCTTCTGAACTTCATTGTTGATAGGAAGCAAGAGACGGGCTGGAAGCCCATCCCACCAAGAAGCCCATCCTATCCAAGTGAAGAAATCAGGTTCGGATTTCCGCACCGAGTAATTCTTTGGCTTTGCTGGCAAAGAGTTCGATCTGAGGGTCGACCTCTTCGTGCCTGAGGGTGCGATCCGCGTCGCGGAAGGCGAGTCTGACGGTGACGGATTTCTTGTGCTCACCGAGCTGTTTGCCTCGGAAGATGCCGACGAGGGAGTTGCCCACACAGCGGTCGAGGTTGAGATTGTTGGCCGCGGCCTCAATCTGATCCCAGCGGACTGATTCATCGACAATCAGAGACAAATCTCGGTCGATCCCAGGGAACTCAGGCAAACGCTCGGCTCGCGATACTGGCGGATAGGCGTCGATCATCGGTGCCAAGATCAGTTCGGCCCCGATCACTGGCTGATCGAGATCGTGAGCCTTGCGGGCGGCATCGGAGATGAGCCCGAAGGTGCCGATCTGGGTGGTCTCGCCATTGACGAGGACCGCGATGGTCGCATGGGCGTCATTGTCGAAACCAGCGTGTTCTGGTTTGGCGGGGGTGATGATGGTTTTTGCTGTTGTGCCGAAGGTTGATGTGACGATCGCGTCGATTGAGCCTCGCATGGTGCGGATGCTCGATTGGATATCTTCGTGCTTTGGCTTCTTGCCCGCGAAGTCGATGTCCATGAGCATCGCAATCACGCGTTGTTCTGAGGAGTTGGTGGTGCCTGCGTCTTGGGCGAAACGCTGGGCGACCTCGTAGAGGCGAATCCCGCCGGGGAGTGAGGCGCGGGCGGCTTGATTTGTATGGCGACAGCCAAGCAAACCGAGGAGCACGCTTGGGCGTAGGGTTGGCTCTGCCTTGCGCCGATCATCATCGACGGCCACCAGATCGGTGCCGATGCGTTGGAATATCTTGCCGAGCTTGGGGGAAGTGAACGAGAAGGTGATGGTCTCGAAGAATCCCAAACTGGTGAGGGTCTTGGCGATGGTGCTCATCGCGCGTTCAGATTCCTGAGGCTCACGAGCCGTCACCGGCAGCGTCTTCTGGATCGGAATCACCGCGAGCGAACGAGCACGGACAACTTCTTCGATCAGATCAATCTCGCGGTAGACATCATGGCTACGGAACGGCGGGATGGTGCATTGGAGGATGCCATCGCTATCAATCGTTGTTTTGAAGGACAATGCATTGAGCAGCTTGGCCATTTCTTCGGGCGCGGTGGGGATGCCGAGGATGCGATCGCAACGCTCTGGGCGGAGCGAAATCACTGTATCTGTAGGCAATGGGGCACCTTGGCTCAGTACGCCCTCGGCGAGTTCTCCACCAGTGGTTTCGCAGATGAGCTGTACAGCACGCTGGGCCGCGTAGTCGATGTTGGAGGACAATGGTGATTTCCTCAGGGTGTTTTTCCCGCAAGAAATCGGGCATTGTGACATCACTGCGGTTCGTTTGGAAGGTTATATAAAAGTGATGTGAGCCTGAAAAACCGTTATCACGGACTATTTCGAGGGATTCTTTGACGGCACCACGCAGTGCTTTTTGCACAATGGTTTCATAATCAAAGTGAGACATCTATTACTCCAAAATATACAATAACATCTTGAGTCTAGGATACTTCATTACAGTCCATCTCACAATGCTTTATCCGCGCTTTATCCACAAATCTTTTTTGCTTTAAAATGACAATACGTTCATAGGAATTTTGAATACGTTGCTCTGTGATTTCGCCAGATTTAAGAGCAGATTCAACGGTTTC
>JAESSR010000194.1 GCA_016764015.1 Phycisphaerales bacterium | reverse complement strand
TGGATTGTTTCCGATACCGTCGGCACATCGGGCTTGAGGTTGCCATCGAGGCACTGCGTGAAACCCTCAAGCATCGCCGGGCAACACCGAGCCAGATTGATGAGTACGCCCGGCAGTGTCGTGTTGCCTCGGTGATCCGGCCATACCTTGAGGCCATGGCATGAGCATGCAATCGAATGCAAAGACCTCTGGACACTGAGCCAAACGATGACCTTCTCGCTCGGCGTGTTGCAAGAAGCGGTGGAGGCCACCATGCAACGACGGGGAACACCGCTGCCATCATCGCTTCCCATCGGGTTGACTGATAACTTTGCAGGAGACGATGCCAAACAACGGCAATGGGCTGCGTTCATCCGCAAGATGGGCGATGGTCATGAGACGCCGATGCTGGGTGATGTTGTGGAGCAGATTCGATTGTTCCTTGAACCAGTTGTTCTTTCTGCGAGTTCTTCGGGCAGTGAAAACTGGCAGCCGGGTGGGCCATGGATGCCAATAAGTTGAACCTGTGAAGCCGTCTCTCTGACACTGACAGAACTGACACAACCCCGTTTGCAGCTCATCAACGGTGGGGTAGAGGGGGTTGTGTCAGAGGCCGAGACCGATTAGGTACTCCCGGGCGATGCTTTTCTTGTGACGCCCGCGGGAACAGCAGCCGGTATAGACAGACTTTCTTTCCGTGGCCTGTCCGCTTTTGAAGGATTTGTCCAAAGAGGAAGGCGTGGGGAGTGACTCGCCTCCATATTTTGTACCGCTCCCTATGTTTGGGCGATGGCATTGGAGTGGGTGATCCTGTTGCCGATCAAAGGAGCTGAGAAAGGAGTGTCTTCGCTGGAACAACCATCGGCCCTCGTGGCTTGGCGAAACAATCGGCATCCACATACTCCGCATCAACAACAACCTGGAATGCGAATGGTGCGTTGAGTTGGTCTTGGAAATACTTGAGCCCATTACCCATGGATTGCTCGCGGTATTTTACCTCCAGAAGAAACCAGGGATGACCATCTCGTATGACGACAAAATCAACCTCGCGTTGGTTCTTGTCTCTCAAGTAGGCCAACTGGAACTTGCCGAGCCCCATGTCATTCCATCCATCCACCGTCTTGAGCAGGTGGCAACCGACAAATGTTTCAGCTTTCTTTCCAGCGTCTTCGATGTCTGCCCAATCTCGCAGAAACCACTTGGGCTCTTTCCGAAGAGACCGAGTCACATTCTTGAACCATGGCCGGATCAGGAATCCATGATGGAGACTGTTCAATGTCTCGATCCATCGGCGAACGGTATCAACCGAGACCCTGATCTCCCGAGAGAGATTGCTGTAGATCATTTGGTCGGATGAGCGGCTGTTCAAAATATGAACCAGCATGGCCAGTTGATCGATTTGTTGAATCTGTGTGAGATCACGAACATCCTCCCGAAGGAGTTGCTGCGTCCGAAGCCCTTGCCAGCGACGACTGAATCGTGTGTCTCGCTTGAGGAATGGTTCGGGGTAGCCGCCGTGATCCCAGAGGGCGTTGAACTCTGCAGCTTTGGGCTTCTGAGGCGGGCGAACGATCGCTTTGGGATCAGGAAGATCCTGACGAAGCGTTTCGGCGACGGAGAACGGGTGCATTCGATAGAGGAAGTACCGTCCCATCAGACTGTCGCCAACTCGACGGTAGGTATCGAGCCGACTTGACCCGGTGACGATCACGCGGGCTTGATCTGCGTAGGTATCGAAGAACCCCTTGAGGAGCTGCTTCCATCGCGGGTACTTATGGAGTTCGTCAAAGAGCACCACAGGGGTGGCTTTGGAGAGCCGATCAAGGGCGAAGCGTTCGACGATCGCAGCGGGACCCGCCAATATCTGCTCCCGATCATCGAGGTTGTCCCAGTTGGCGTAGTGGTCTGCAATGTTTCGGCAAGTGGTGGTCTTGCCGACCTGACGCGGTCCGCTGACAAAGGCCATTTGTCGGTTGTTGGCCATGTGCTCGCGGAGCAATGCGTCGTAGATGCGTCGTTTGGTCTTCATAGTGAACACTATCGCTAGCATCGTAAAATAGTCAAGCCTATTTTACGACCCGTCGTAAAATGGGCGAGAATACGCACGCATTGCTCAGGCAATCATGCCCCTTTGGGCGCGAAATCCGGCGATGAAAGAGAACTTCGTGCCCATTTTTCCGTATACAGGTCCGTTTGTGCGCGTTTTGCCGAGACGGTACCCGTTTTGCACGAACACAGCCGAGTCGGAAGGATTTTGCGATCGCCGAGGGTGAACGCGGGAGGTTATTGGACTCCTGGCGATGCGTTTTGAGTGATGGCCACGGGGGCAGTAGCCAGTATGAGATTTTCTGTCGGGTCCGGTCCAGTTTTGGGAGATAGATGAGCCATTGGTATGAGTTGGAAGCAATCTGCACTTGCAAGGAATCTGGAGTGAAAGAAGTGGTCGCTCTACTTCCCATTACATACGGGCAGGCGGTCGTTGGCCGTGACGAACTCCAAAATCAGTCGGCGCTCGGTGTATCGGATATAGGCCGACGAATGGGGTTCGGCTTGCTCGACCGCAATCACTGCGACGAACAGCATGTCGCTGGTGGATTCCATCGCGTCATCGCCAAATACCTGATGGAATCTCCGCCCGCCCGAATGCTTCGATTTTCCATCGTGTGCTGCACGATTGAATGCTCGGAGGCGCTCACGAAGCGTTCGGCAGGTCTCCCCGATGTAGACAACATGCTTGTCCGACGGGTTGACCGATTCGGGAGGGCCGGATTCGAAGCGAGCGATCAGGTAGACGCCAGGGCAGTCAATGCCATCCAACCCGTCACGATCGAACCATCGTACCCATCCTTGAATCTTTGGAGCATCAGGCATGGATCAATCCTCGCCAGTCAGCACATCAAGGTATTCTCGATAGGCGTAGACGCGGTCACGCTGCTTCCCTGTCGTCTCATGAAGAACGCCGACACTTTCGAGGAGTTCGATGGCCTTGCGTGTAGGCGGAGCAGTCATCCCAAGCATCTGCGTAGCCAACGGCACGGTGACAACAGGGTTCTCAGGAAGGAGATCGAACAGCCGGAGTGCGGCAACCGTCGAACGATCGTGCTCAATGATCCGAGCGCGATCACGCCCGATCAGCGCATGGAGAAACTGAGCAACACGAACGCCATCGTTCGCAGCTTCTTGTACACATTCGAGGAAGAAAACAGTCCATCCTTCCCAGTCGCCTTCTGTGCGAACGCTTGCCAGCCGAGCATAGTACTCCTGCTGTCGTCGCTTGAACGCGAGACTCAGATAGAGCAATGGTTGATCGAGCAATCCCCAGTGCTCGACGAGCAATGTGATGAGCATTCGGCCTATGCGTCCGTTGCCATCGAGAAATGGATGGATCGTTTCAAACTGAACATGCGCCAGCCCCACACGAATCAACGCGTGGAGTTCATCATCTCCATGAATCCATTGTTCAAGATTGGTCAGCGCATCAAGAATCTCCTCGTGAGGAGGCGGCACGAATCTGGCGTTGCCTGGCCGACTCCCTCCGATCCAGTTTTGCGATCGACGGATTTCACCTGGCAGTTTGTCCTCACCCCGAGCACCGCTCATCAAGATGCGATGTGTATCACACAGCAATCGAGTGCTCAGCGGCAACCCTCGCGGATTGGCCAGCTGCTCGCGTGCGAATGCCAGCCCGTCTATGTAGTTGCATACCTCACGGACATCATCGGGGCGATCGGTTTGTTGGGTGGCTTCAAAGGTCAGCACATCACGGAGGGTTGCTTGTGTTCCTTCAATCTCCGAGGAGATCACCGCTTCTTTGCGAACGAATCCATAGAGGAACCATTCGGTGCTTGGCACCATCGTGCCTGCAACAGCCAATCGAGCGAGCGATGTCCTTGCGTCATTGAGCAATTGGGCGATCCCATCATCGATGGTCAATGGCGGATTCGTTGGTGGCAACGGGCGGGGAACGAACGCGCGGACCTCTTCGCCGTGGGTCTTGGTGATGCGGTATGTTCCTGTTTCTCGTGTCATGGCTGGGAACCGATCCTTATCTTACGCCTTTATACTACGATACGATCGTTTCTTTGTCAATATCGCTAAGAAACGGTCGTTTCTTTGGGCAAATTGGA
>JAESSR010000193.1 GCA_016764015.1 Phycisphaerales bacterium | reverse complement strand
ATCCAGACCGAGGAGCAGGCCGCGCGGGTGCCTAAGCAGCTTCCTTATATGGTGTTCATTATTGATGAGCTCGCGGATTTGATGATGACGACCAAAGAGGTCGAGGGCGCGATTATTCGTATTGCTCAGAAGGCGAGAGCGGTGGGGATCCATCTGATTCTTGCGACGCAACGCCCGCAGGCCAATGTGGTGACGGGGTTGATCAAGTCGAACATGCCTTGCCGGATTGCCTTTAAGGTGGCGTCGGGGATGGACTCTCGCATCGTGCTCGATCAAAAGGGCGGCGAGTTGCTGCTAGGTCAGGGCGATATGTTGCATCTCTCGCCGACGAGCCATGAGCTGAGCCGGGCGCAGGGGACGCTGGTTGATGATAAAGAAATCCGCAAGGTCGTCAAGTTCTTGAAAGACATCGCGGCTCCGAGCTTTGAGCGCTCATTGATGCAGGTCAAGGGAGGAATGGACTCAGACGATGAGCGGGTGTTCTTGTCAGAAAACAACTCGTCGGCTTCGTTGCAGGCTGCGGAAGAAGATCCGATGTTCGATCGGGCGGTCGAGATTGTGATCGAGACCAAGCGTGGATCGGTGTCGCTGTTGCAGCGTCGATTGGCGATCGGGTACACGCGTGCATCGCGATTGATTGATCTGATGGGCATCGCGGGGATTCTGTCGGACCATAAGGGCTCGGTGGCCCGTGATGTGTTGATTTCGATTGAGGAATGGGACGCGATGAAGGATCTGGTAGCCGACGATGCTCGCTTGGCCGAGATGCGTGATCCAGAAGACCCAAGCCAAGAGATGATGTTCGAGACTGCCCAAGAAGAAACCAATGATGAAACCCAAGCCGAGGCTGAGGATGTCGAAGAAGCTCCGTTCGATGATGACGAACCCGCCGCAGCGGTGGAGGTCTTAGGAACCCTCGTCGAGGACGAGTTGGAAGAAGCCGAAGATGAATACGAGGATGAGTCAGAGGAAGAAGACGATGATGAGTCAGAGGAAGTTGACGAAGTAGAAGAAGATGAGCTCGAAGAGGATGAAATCGAGGGCGATGAAGAGGAAGAAGAGGAAGAAGAAGTCGAGTACGAATATGTCGACGAGGATGGGAATCCGGTCGACCCTGAGGATATTGATGAAGACGAGTATGAAGTAGAGGATGACGACGAGGCGGAAGAAGAGGACGAAGACGAAGAAGAGTGTGAATACGAGGAAGAAGAGGTCGAGGAAGAAGAGCCTGCATCAAAAGGCTGAGTTGCCCTCAAACTCGATTTCTCAAATCTATGTCAGGCCTAGCTACCAAACACCCCGATCCTCAAATCGGGGTGTTTTTTCATGATCCAAGATGATCCAACTTGTTCCAAGAATAGAAAAAGCCCGAAAATATGGGCATTTATGTCTGGTTTAGGTTCTATTGGTGAAACTTCTGATTGATGAACCCGAACAACCTACGATGACACCTTGCCCGCGACGCTGCGGGTATAAATCGCACATTGAAAGGACACCCACCATGCAGGTTCGTGCTTGTACTCCTCGTTTTCCATCTCAGAAGATCGCCTTTTCGCTCGCAGCCGGGCTGATCACTCTTCCAGCACTCGCGGGCACACCCGCAGCCCTCGATCATGTGCCTACAGACGCTCAGGCTGTCATCGTGGTGCCAAACCTTGGCAACTTGCTCAATGACATTAATGCGGTCAATACGCTCTTGGGTGATGATGGCGAACCAATGATTATGATGGTGACATCCATGATCCGAGGCATGCCCGGTATCAATCTTGAAGGCTCGCTCGCAGGTGTGCTGAGCTTCAATCCAGAAGATATGGAAGCTGAGCCAGAAGTGGTGCTTTTGCTGCCAGTGACAGACTTTGGCGCGTTTGCTGAGGGTCACCAGGCACAAGACGGGGTCTTTGGCTGGGATATGGGTGGCGAGATGCTCTACTTCCGCGATGCAGGCGACGGCTATGCAGTCTTCGGCGATGACAGCGGACTCGTCAGTGATTTTAACGCAGCCGCGGGCAATCTCGATTCAAACGCTGCATTGCTCGGCAAAGCCGGCGGACGGATCGCAGAGAGCAACGATATCTTCGTCTATGTCAACTTCGGCGCGTTTGAAGAAGTGATCGCCCAAGGCATGGAAGAAATGGAAGCTCAAGGCGAAATGGTCGAGATGATGGGCGGGGCTGAGGCAGCCGCCGGTTTCGATGCCATGCTCGGAATGATCCAAACCGTTGTAAATGATGGCGCATCATTCTCGATGGGGATGAGCTTCGATCAGACTGCGGGTATTTCGTATGATCTGGGACTGCAGTTCAAGGATGATTCAACCTCGGCTTCATACCTTCAGAATGATGGCGACGCGGGCAAGTACTTCGACAATATGCCTGCGATGGACTACTTCTTTGCCTCGGCATTCGATATGTCCGGCGACGGCATCCAGAAGCTTTTCAATGAATATTTCGACATGATGGCCAAAATGGACACCTCCGGGATGTTCGACGCGATGGGCATCAAGGGCATGCTCGAAGGCATGAACGGCGGCATCCAGGTCATGGGCGCATCGGACAACATCATGGGCGGCTTGTTCTCGAAAACCATGTACTACATGGATGTTGAAGATGGCGACAAGCTCATCGAGGCGACACAAAGCATGTATGCCAACATGGGCGCGAGCATGGCTCAGCTTGAAGAGGTCGGCGTGAAGATCAACGCAGCGATGGATGAAAAACCAACATCAATCAATGGCGTAGACGCGTATGGCTATTCGTTCGCGATGGACATGTCTGGAATCTCAGATATGGCAGCAGGAATGGGCGGCCCAAACCCAGCGATGATTCTGGGCATGATCTTCGGAGCCGACGGCGGCCCGAGCGGGTACATGGCCAAGGCCGGCGATGGTGTGATCTCGACCTTCTCAAAGGATGCAGAGTTCTTTGCTCAAGTTGCAGACGCAGCCAACGGCAAGAACACCATGAAGGGCAACGCTTCGATCGCTCAGACCGCTGCGATGCTTCCTGATAACCGAATCTCAGAAACATACTTCGCTGCTGATCATCTGATCAATACCGCCGGCCCAATGCTCATGATGTTTGGGGTGATCCCCGAGTTCGAGCCTATGGACGCGTTGGCACCGATCGGCATGGGTCTCACCGCTGATGGCGGCGGCGTTCTCTTCCGTTTGGCGATCCCGATGCAGACTATCGGTGCAGTCATGGAAATGATTCCTGCAGAGGCGTTTGAGGACGAAGACGACGACGATATGGACTTCTAAACCGATTCGGCATTGAATCCATACATGGATGCAATCCAACGGGATAATCAGAGTGACATTTGGCAAATCAACCCCCAGCGGGCGATCCATGCGGATCGCCCGCTTTGTATTGGCATTCTCAACATCACACCAGATTCGTTTGCTGATGGCGGAGAGCTTGATTCTGTACAAGCTGCGGTTGATCGCGCACAGGCGATCGTTGACGAGGGTGGCGACGGGCTCGATATCGGCGGCGAGTCAACCCGTCCGGGTGCTTCGCGTGTGTCGGTTGATGAACAGATCAATCGGGTGGTGCCTGTGATCGAAGCGATCCGCAAGGCTGGTATTGATCTGATGATATCGGTTGATACCACCAGAGCCGCGGTTGCATCGCAAGCCCTCGATGCCGGGGCAGATGCAATCAATGATGTCTCCGCGGGCAGCGAAGACAATGCGATGCTCGGGCTGGCTGCCGATCGCCAATGTGGGATCGTGCTCATGCACCGTGTGTCTGCGCCAGATCAAGACCAATACTCGGATCAATATCAACAAAGACCAATTGAATCTGGAATCGTGGATCATGTGATTCGTGAACTCAAAGCCCGGCGAGACGCGGCGGTCGATGCGGGAGTGAATCCAGCATGCATCATGCTCGATCCAGGGCTCGGCTTCGGGAAGGATGTCGAGCAGAATCTGGCACTGATCCGTGAAACCGATCAGCTCTGCGCACTCGGGCACCCGGTGCTGAGCGCACTGAGCCGAAAGAGCTTTGTGGGGCGGGTAAGCCTGCATCGTGATTCAGAGCCCAAAGAGCGTTTGGCGGGGACTCTGGGATTGTCCGTCGTTCATTATTGGCTGGTGTCAGATTCTTCCGCGTCCACGATGTGGCGGCTCATCGCCAAGCCCTTGATGCTGTCTGGGCAACCATGAGCAAATGAGCATGAATCGGAGTTGGTTTTCGGGTGTTTTCTCCCGCTGGGCACCGTGTTTGGGCGGGCGAGCTACCTACCATCGAGCAGAGAAGTAATACGAGGGGTTGAGGTTCAGGTGTGCAAAGGGCGCATGCTGTTCAACTTAGAATCGAAAGGATCTTGATTTATGGCCAGCGCAAATGTGATGGAGTTTACCGACAGCAACTTTGAAGCCGAAGTCCTCGGAGCTGACAAGCCTGTGCTCGTCGATTTCTGGGCCGAGTGGTGCATGCCTTGCAAGATCCTGGCGCCGACCATTGACGAGGTTGCCGATGCCAATACCGACACACTCAAGGTCGGCAAGGTTGACACCGACGCAAACCGTGACATCTCCGTGAAGTACGGCATCAGCGCGATCCCAACGGTCATCATCTTCAACAAGGGCGAGATCGCCAAGAAGTTTGTTGGCCTCACCAAAAAAGAAGACATCGAAGCAGCACTCGCCGAGATGAGTTAATCCAAGAACGCCGAGCTCTTTTTACAACAACGATCGAGAAACACCATGAGTACCGAGTCATCGAATAATCGTCCATTGCGTTGCGGGGCTATAGGTGTTGGGAGAATGGGACAACACCATGCCCGCGTCTATGCCGAGATGGAAGGCATCGAACTCGTCGGGGTGGTCGATGCCAACTTCGATCGCGCCAAAGAAATCGCTGACAAGTTCGGGTGCCAAGCATTCGCATCCGAAGAAGAACTGCTCGCAGCAGGTGTTGAAGCGGTATCCATCGCGGTGCCAACAACTTTTCACCTCAAGAGCGCAACGCCATTCCTCAAAGCCGGCGTAGCGTGTCTGATCGAGAAGCCGCTCGCGCAGAGTGCTGACGAAGCAGAGCAGATCAAGAAGCTCGCCGAAGAGCACGATGCGTGTTTGATGGTGGGACATATCGAGCGATTCAATCCGATCATGCGTGCGATGCAAGATGCAACCGAAGGCACCGGCGAGCCAATCCGCCCGAGTTTCATCGAAGTACACCGTGTGTCGCCGATGACTTTTCGCTCGATGGATATCGGGGTCGTCATGGACATGATGATCCATGACCTTGATGTGGTCTTGATGCTCATGGGCGGGCGTGAGCCCGACGAGGTGCAAGCATCGGGTGTCGCCGTGATCTCCGAGTTTGAAGACCTGTGCAACGCACGCCTGGTCTGGAACCGCACCGATGAAGAGGGTGGCGGGCAATGCGTCGCCAATGTGACGGCCTCGCGATTAGCAATGAAAACCGAGCGGGTGACACGGATCACGGGCGAGAACGGGTACATCAAGATCGATTACGCCGCCAAAACCGGCACATTGATCCGCAAAACCGCCAACGAGATCCAGATGCGCGAGGTCCGCGATCAGCTCCGTTCGGGTGAAGACCTGACCAGCATGGATTGGACCGAGATCATCAATATCGAACCCCTTGAGATCGACTCCGGCGAGCCGATCGTTAAAGAAATCGAAGCCTTCCTCGACGCGGTGCGTTCAGGAAACCAGCCCGCGATCAACGCCGAGGCAGGGTTTGCAAATGTGCGGACCGCCGAGCGGATCGTCGCAGCGATCGCAATCTCTGTCGGCGACAAAGCAACCGCACTCTCATGAGATTTGGGTTCTGAAGGAACCCCTCAACGAAATCCAACGAATGTTGAAATACAATACAACCCCAGCATCCATTCCGACGATCGGTCGAATGGGTGTCGCGTGGTGTATCCAATCGCGTACCCGCCTGTAAGACACAGGCTGTTCATACGACCTGCACAGAAGCAGATATTACTTTCTTAGTACTGACATCAGAACCCGAAAACAGAAACGAACTAAACATGACTGACCAACCCCAAGAACCAACCAACCAACCAACAAACACACCAGCCGCACCAACCCCAGAAGCACCAGTTCCAGCACCCGCTCCGACTCAAGCACCCGCTCCAACATCGGCCCCAGCCCCTGTATCTGCCCCAGAACCAACCGCTGTGTCCGCTCCTCAAGCCCCAGCCGAGGAAGTGCCTGTGAGCATGCAAACCGCTGAGCTCGATGCGAAAACCAATGCTGAGATCGAAGCCGCGATGTCAGAGATGACCAAAGCCGGAGCCGCCGATGACAAGGCTGGTAAATCCAAGGGCAAAATCCGAGGCCCACGCGTCGTGCGTGGCGGACGCGAGCATCGTACAGGCAAAGTAGTCTCCGTTGGTGCAACTGATCTCTTCGTTGAGTTTGGACCTAAAGAACTCGGCGTGGTCGATGTCTCACAGTTCAAAGAAGAAAAGCCGAATGTCGGCGATGACCTCGAAGTCGCGGTCCAACGCTACGACAGCGCCGAATCGCTCTACATCTGTGCATTGCCAGGGTCAGTCCAAAAGGCCGACTGGGAAATGCTCGAGATGGGTCAAGTTGTTGAAGCGCGCGTCACGGGTACTAACAAAGGTGGGCTCGAACTCGAAATCGCAGGACACCGTGCCTTCATGCCAGCGTCCCAGGTCGATATCAATCACATCGCTGATCTCTCGGTATTCGTAGGCGAAAAAATGACCTGCGAAGTGCAAAAGATCGACCGGCGCGGGCAGGGCAACATCTTGCTCTCCCGCCGAGACATCATCGCCAAAGAACGCGCCAAGCTCGCTGAGGGTCTAAAAGGCAGGCTCAATGAGGGTGACACGGTCGAAGGCACCGTCCGCAAGATCATGGACTTCGGCGCATTCGTCGATATCGGTGGCATCGACGGGCTCATCCACATCAACGACATCTCCTACAACCGGGTCAACCACGGCGCCAAGGGTGTTGCCGAGCATGTGACCGAAGGCCAAAGGGTGACCGTGCAAATTCTCAAGCTCGATTGGGAAGCCAACCGCATCGGGCTCGGTCTCAAGCAACTCGCCGCCGATCCATACGCTGCAGCGGCGAGCGAAATCGTCGAAGGCGCACAGCTCTCAGGCAAGGTGACGAAAATTATGGACTTCGGTGCATTCGTCGAAGTCGCACCCGGCGTCGAAGGCTTGGTGCACATCTCCGAACTCGAATGGCGCCGCGTTGGCGATGTCAATGAAGTGCTCACCGAGAACGAAGTCATTCAGGTGGTTGTGCTCAAGGTCGATTCCGATGATCGCAAGATTTCACTCTCGATCAAACAACTCAAAGAACGCCCACAGCAGCAAGGTGGCGGCGGCCAAGGTGGTGGTGGCAGAGGTCGCGGCGGCAAGGGTGGTCGTGGCGGACGCGATGAGCGTGATCCGGCAGATATCCTCAAGGAAACCCGCCAGCTCCGTCGGATGCGTGAGCAAGCCCAGAAGACCAAACCCAAGGGCGGCGGCGGCATCGGCCAAGCCGGCGGCTTGGGCATCGGTCTTGGCGATCTGAAGCTCTGATCGAAGCGTTCAATTGAATATCACGAGCCGCCCGTGGAATACACGGGCGGTTTTTTATGTTGTATATACTTGGTACATATGAAATATATACATCCTGATATTGTGGTTGGTGAACCGGTGCCGGAGGTTGAGCCAAAGGTCAATCAAGAGGTGCTGTCGGCGGTTCGTTGGCTGACTCGGTGGGGGTATTGGTTCTTCGGCGTGTATTTGGTGATGTCGATTCTCATGGCATTTGTCTCCATAGGCTTTGTGACGCGAATAGTTGTGGTTGTTGCAGGCTTGGCAGTCTGGAGTGTGCCGCACTTTGTGTTGCGGAAACACTTGACGGCTCGCGGAAAAGATCAGTGGTGTATTCCGTTCCGAGAGGAGCTGAGATACACAATGATCTCGACGGGGATTGCTCTCACACTGATGATGCCGGTGTTGGCTGACAACGGGATCGCGTGGCTGATTGGGTTGTTTGGCGGCGTGATCTTCTTTGTTGGAATCAACTACCTGGTGATGTATTTTCGGGCGTGCGAGCCCGGGCAGATCAGCTGCAAGAAATGTTCGTACGCGCTCGTTGGATTGACGCTTCCTTGTGAGTGTCCAGAGTGCGGGACGATGGTCTACGGGCTGCCTGAGACAACAGATCGCCCGCGTGTGTCGTTGCCGAGCTTTCGGTGGATCGGGTCGGGGTTGAGTGTTGTTGGTTTGGCGATTGTGTTGTCGTTGCTTTTTCGCCCTGGGGTGATCTATCAGCAGATGCCCCGTTCGGTGCTGCTCGGTTTGGCCGCGACGGACACGCCGGCGTTTGTCGAGTTGATCGCGTCGCCGATGACCAACGATGAACGCACGCAACTGATCGATCGGATTATCGAAGCCAACAAAGATAATGGAATCTGGTCCCGCTATTCGTATGAGCATGAGGATTGGCTCGAACAGTGCTACAAGGATGGTTCGATGAATGATGAGCAGGTTGCCCGGATGCTCGCGCCGTATGAAATGGAAGATATGATCATGATCGATGCGCCGAGAAATGGGCGCATCGGAGAGCCAATCAAGATTCAACTCTTGGGGCAGAATATTCGGACACCGGGCAGCGCGTTTCGTCCTGGGTTCTTCTTTCGAGGGTTTGAGATTGAAGATGGCGAAGAGTTGCACTCCGGGAGTGGGTTTGCTCGGAGCCTCTATCGGATTACCAAGCGCGGACACAAAATGGACGACACTTCGAGAGAGGGGCGTGGTCGCCCGGAGCATGTGTTTACACCGACACAGGCGGGGCATGTCGTGATTCGAGCGAGGATAGTGTTGGCGAAAGTCCGTGGGCGAACACTCAATACTGCGATAGATTGGGAGTTGCCAGTTGGCGAAGCGTTTGGGGTGCAGCCGATCTGGTATCGGGTTATTGATCTTGAGCACACGATTGAGGTGCAGCCTTAAATATGGTTGATCCCCAGTATTTCGAGGGCTCAACTGGACTTTGGCGATGATATTGAGAATCATTCTCAATGAACAGTTTCCTCCACTACATCCCGATCGCCACCACTATCATTTCTGTGTTCTTCATCATCACGCTCCTCAAGCGAGCCAAGTCTCGGGACTGGGCGCCGCATTTGTTGTGGTGGGCGGTGGGGGTGTTCTTCTATGGCGTGGGGACAGCGCTCGAATCAACCATTACACTCAATGGCAACACGCTGCTCTTGAATCGGCTTTGGTATTGGGCGGGTGCGATTTTGGGGGCGTATCCACTCGCGACGGGGTCGGTGTATCTGCTGCACAAGCGAAAGACGGCGCATATTCTGACCGGGATATCGATGATTGTGGTCGTGGTGGCTACGGCAGCGGTGTTCATGACGCCTTTGATCGCTGAGAATATGGATGCAGCCAAGCCCGACGGCAATGTTATTGCATGGACTTGGATTCGGTTCCCAATCACGCCTGTGATCAACATCTATGCAGCGATCTTCCTCATCGGCGGCGCGGTGGTTTCGAGCTTCCGATTCTTTGAGAACCCCGAAATGCGTATGCGCGCCTACGGCACAGCGTTGGTTGCCATTGGGGCAACACTCCCGGGGGTCGGTGGGACGATGGCCAAGTTAGGGACAAGCGGATCAATGAGCGAGCAGGGGATGGTCGAGGTGCTCTATATCGGCGAGTTCCTCGGGCTGATACTGATGTGGTGGGGCTTTGAGCTCTGCACACGGGCTCCCAAGCCGATTGTCGATGAGATTGAAGAAGCACGCCCGGTTGTGGAATAGTTTCGCTTTGGATCGTGTTGACCATGTGATACACATTCTCACTCTCGACACACAAAAAATACGAGACACACCATGATCAGTACACTCGCTGCAGCCGTGATCGCTGCGTCCACAATGATGAGCGCCGTCACGCTCTCAACAGACACGCTCGTTCACCAATCACGCACGGATTCAGTTCTTGTTCAGCAGGCAACCACCGTGACCGATTCGGGTTCGATGTGGAAAAAAGGTAAATACCCAGTCAGCGGTGCCTTCCGGTTTGAAGAACGCGACGACGGCACTTACTTGGTGATTGAATCTGATTTCAAGACCAAGAAGGGCCCTGATCTCAAGTTCGTGCTCTCGCCTACAGACTACACGAGTGTCAAAGCCAAGACCGCGCTCAAGGGCGGGTTGATCGTCGGTAAGCTCAAGTCTTTCACAGGTGCCCAAGAGTTCAAGCTCCCCGCCGGAACGAACGCCTCGTCGTACAAGTCACTCTTGGTTCATTGTGAAGCAAAGACCAAGCTCTGGGGATCAGCACCGATCAACTCGGGCAACCTGATCGTCCACGGCTCAAGCTGGCAGAAAAAAGCAAGCAAGATTACAGGGCACTGGGAGATCGCTAAAACCGACGCCGGTTTGGTCCTGCGTTTGGGCAGTGACTTCAAGACCAAGAAGATGCCCGATCTGCTTCTGATCTTGTCGCCGATGGATATGAAAAGTATTAACGGCAAGAACGCCGCCAACGGCGGCATCGAGTTCGCAACACTCTCAAACACCAAGGGTCAGTCCGAATACCTCATCAAGGGTGCCGATTCGCTCGATGGATACAAATCACTCGTGATCCACTGCGAGGAATACTCCAAGTGCTGGGGCGGCACCGCGATCAACTGATTTACATTTGAATAACTGAAAGTTTGAAAACACGGGCCATGGTCTGTGTTTTTAAATCCCGGTCGAGCCGAACCCGTTGGCTCCACGATCCGTGTCGTCGAGTTCATCGACTTCACGGATTGTTGCGTGCGCCACGGGTGCGATGATCATCTGGGCGATGCGATCGCCGTGATTGATGGTGAACGGTTCTTGAGAGAGGTTGATGAGTGCGATGAACATCTCGCCGCGATAATCAGCGTCGATGGTGCCCGGGGCGTTGGGCAGGGTGATGCCGTGCTTTGTGGAGAGCCCTGAGCGTGGGCGGACCTGTCCCTCATATCCGAACGGGATGGCGCAAGCAAACCCAAGCGGGATCTTAACGATTTGTCCGGGCTCGATGGTGACGGACTCGGGCATGTTGTTTCTGGGCAGACACGCAGCAAGGTCGAGCCCTGCAGCACATGCAGATTTGTATTGTGGGAGTGTCGCGCGATCATCGAGTCGTTTGATGCGTAAGACCGTTGCGTTGACGCGCCCGCCGCCGGGGACTTTGATCTCGGCGAAGTAGTCAGTAGGATTTGAGTAAGTTGTGGACTTTGATGCAGTGCTCATGCACCGATCATATTGCACGCGGTGGCGTTTGTCTCGTCGAGGTGCGCTTGTGGTACTGATTACACAAGATCGGCTTCGATCGTGCCGATGAGTTCCATATCTTCATCCGTGAGGTTCCGGCGAAGATCGTCGAGAATCCGATTGAATGAATCAATCAGTCGGCGGGTCGATGCGATCGCGGTGTCCATCGAAGACTTGCCAGTCACTTGTTTGACGAGATCTGGCTGATGGATGTCAGCGAGGTTGCGTTCTGAAACTGATTTCGCGTCGATGAGTGATCGCAGCAGCGTCATTGCTTCGTCGCGGTGTTGGGTTGTGTCTTGAATCATTCGTTGCTTGGCAGTGTTGAGCATGTCGGCCTCCTTTGCCTTATTTAAATCATCACAAATCAGTATCCGTATCGTGTTATTGTCGCATGCTTTAAGTCATCGGTCAACTCAAGGGGGTGATTCCAATATATCTATTCGCTTAGTGGATGATACAGGTGCATGCAATGCGTCAAAATAGTCCAGAATCACTCAGGAATCACCGCTTTATGGATTAATCATCATCTTCATCATCATTTGCATCTGTTCGAGATTTGTTTGT
>JAESSR010000192.1 GCA_016764015.1 Phycisphaerales bacterium | reverse complement strand
TGAAACCGGGGAGACGAATCTCGATACCTCGTTTATCTCCGGCGAATCGCGTCCGATCCCAGCCCGGGTTGGCCATGATGTCGTTGCTGGTGCGACCAACCTGCGTTCCCCGATTCGTGTTCGTGTCACAGCGGTGGGTGATTCCACACGCGTGGGCAAGCTGATGCACCTTGTCGCGAGCGCCTCGGCGGACAAAGCACCGATCGTCCAGTTCGCCGATCGTATTGCTGCTCGGTTCGTGCTGATTGTGATCGCTCTTTCGATTCTCACGCTCATCTATTGGACACAAGCAGAAGGGGTCGCTACCGGGATCGAATATGCGACGGCGTTGTTGATCGTCACCTGCCCATGCGCTCTTGGGCTCGCAACACCCATGGCCATGTCGATCGCGATGGGGCGCGCAGCCAAGGCGGGGATATTGATTAAATCTGCATCGGCGATCGAAGCGATGTCCAAGCCCGGATTGATGATTCTTGACAAAACAGGGACGGTCACACAGGGTTCAACAAGTGTTGTCAATGTCCAATGCGATCCGGAACTCCTTGCGATGGCAGCGGCTGTTGAGACACACTCAAATCATCCGATCGCCCGTGCCATTGTCGATTCTGGACTACAGATTGGCGATACGGAGCACCCGCTTCAAGCAACAGACATCATCCAAACCGTGGGCTCAGGAATCATGGGCACGGTCAATACGCAAACGATCACTATCGGATCGCCGGGGTATATCGATTCGCTCTATCCGCTTGACAGAGGGGCTCAAGATGCGATTGCAATAATGATTGGACAATCGCTCACGCCGGTCGTCATTCATAGCTCAGGTTCAGAGTTTGGTGTTGTGGGTATTGGAGATCCCATCCGCGACGATGCGGCAGTGTCGATTCGTGCATTGCAAGATGCAAACTGGCAGCTCTCGCTGTGTTCGGGTGACCATCCAGAGATTGTTGCCAGCGTTGCCGATGAAGTCGGGATTGACGATGCCTCAGGATCGGTATCACCAGAAGCGAAGGCTGATTATGTCCGCGCGTTGCGAGCGAAGGCCCCCGGGCGTGTGGTGATGGTCGGCGATGGCGTCAACGACGCGGCAGCCTTGGCGGTAGCCGATGTCGGCATCGCGGTTCACGGGGGGGCCGAGGCATCGCTCGAAGCTGCGGATATCTACCTGACCAAGCAAGGTGTTGGGCCTTTGGTCGCTCTGGCATCGCTCGGGGCTCACACGATGCGGACAATCCATATGAGCCTCCTTTTCTCGGTGTGCTACAATGGAGTCGCTGCGATTTTGGCGATGACGGGCACCATCAACGCATTGATCGCTGCCATCATCATGCCGATTAGCTCGCTCACCGTTGTTGCGATGAGTGCCCGGAAATGGAAAGGGTAGTTCAGTGTCAGTCTTACTCATTATGATCCCGGCTGCCCTTTTTCTTGCGGGAATCGGGATCGTTGCTTTTATATTGGCCGTCAAGTCTGGGCAGTTCGATGATCTCGATACGCCCGCGTTGCGTGCGGTCTTTGACGACGACGATACCATTACAGCTCAGCCAACTGTATCTGAAGCAGATCAAAGTTCACATCAGGATTCCAAAGATGATCAACGAAGCGAATGAAAAGATTACCTCTATTCTTTTTGAGCCTTGTGTCCGTTGGGTTCGATGATTGACAAAGATGATTCTTGGCGGAAGTTCCACCATGATAAACATCAAGAATAAGGCTTTCAGCCCTCATCAAGTTCTCGATATGCAGGCAATGGAGCGAAGGAGGATCGAACTCCTGACCTTTCGATTGCGAACCGAATGCTCTACCAGCTGAGCTACCGCCCCTGGTATATCGATTCTATACGCATCAAAGCAATGAATCCGCACGCTTGGCATTGCTGAAACTTGTTTCTCATCGTTCTATTCTCAATAATCATCTATGCCTTCGCCCACGATACCAGCCGTCGAGATTGATCATGTTTCTTTTGCCTACCCGGCGACGGGCTTTGATGGCTCGCCGACGCTCGCGCTCGAAGATGTGCACTTCACCATCGAACAACACACCAAGCTGGGCATCCTCGGCCCCAACGGCGGCGGCAAATCAACTCTCATCAAACTCATCCTCGGCATGCTCAAGCCGACATCGGGGACTGTGCGTGTGTTTGGGCATTCCCCTGCTCAGGCGCGTCAGCGCGGGTTCATCGGGTACCTGCCTCAGCGCATCGAAGCCCAAAGAGATTGGCCGATCAATGTGCAGCAAGTGGTGGGACTCGGGCGGGCGTGCCGAACCAAGCCTTGGAAGAAGATGTCCGATGAAGATCGTTCAGCGATCGATCAAGCAATCAAACTCGTTGATCTTCAAGATTTAGCGACTCGTCCGATCGGGGCACTCTCCGGCGGGCAGCTCCAACGCGTGATGATCGCTCGCGCAATTGCAGGCAATCCAAGGCTGCTGGTTCTCGATGAGCCCACAGTGGGGGTTGATATCGCAGGGCAACAGCGCTTTGGTGAGCTGATCGAAACCATCCATAGCCAGCTTGATCTGACAGTGATTGTTGTTTCGCATGACATGCGAGCGATCGCAGCCGTCGCCGATCGTGTTGCGTGTCTCTCGCGGACACTCCACTTTCATGCTGCTCCCGATGGGCTTACGCCCGCGGTGCTCGCGCAGGTCTTTGCCCATGATGTCGCGGGAGTCTTCGGCGATATCCACATTGATGCGCATCTCGCCGACGGATGCGATGATCCTGCTCACGCACACCAACACCAGCACGATTGCGGCTGCGATGAAGATACTGTAGATGGGAGTGAATCATGAATGAGCTCGCTCCGGTCATCGCCGCTTCGCTTGTGATCGCACTGATGGGCGGGGCATTGAGTGTCTTCGTGGTGCTCAAACGCTTGGCATTCATCGGACAAGGAATCTCACACGCGGCGTTCGGTGGCGTTGGCATTGCCCTCGTTCTTGGTGTGCATGGGGCAACTACTGCGGGGGCGATCGGGCAACTGTTCATTGTCGTCGCGTTTTCGATTTTGGCAGCGTTGTGGATCGCGGCACTCTCGCGTGCGAATAAGGGCAGGACGGATACCGCAATCGGTGTCGTGCTCTCTGCGTCGATGGCTCTCGGGTTTATCCTGTTTACCTTTGCTGAATCCGGGCATGAGCATGACCAGGCTGGGCATGCGATAGCAGAGCATCAAGATGAGCATCACCTGATCGAAGAAATCCTCTTTGGCAACATCCTCGAAACCGATTGGCCCAGAGCCTCTCTCGCAATCGGGGTCGCGATGGCGATACTCGCAGCTACCTGGTTTATCCGCAGACGCTTGGTTTTCTGGGCGTTTGATGAACCGGTTGTTGATGCGTATGGGATCAGTTCCAAGCAAACAACCAACATATTCCTTGTGATTCTCGCATTGGCCATCGTCATGGCGATGCAGATCGCGGGCGTGGTGCTGGCTGCGGCGATGCTGGTACTCCCGGGCGCAGCGGCGTTGAATCTGAGTGCGAAGCTCCGATCCGTGTTTGTGTATTCAGCCTTGATCGCTGTGAGCGGGGCGGCGATAGGCATGCTTGTAGGATTTCAAATGGACATACCCATCGGCCCATCGATCGTGCTTGTCCAAAGCATCATGTATCTACTCACCTTGGGCGCACAACTTGTGTTCAAGCGTCTACGATCCTGAGCAATGCTCTTTATGGAGTGTTCAACTTATGGAAAGGTCAGTATGAAAGCCGAAAAAATTCTCGCCGAGTTCAACACCATCCGCAAAGACCTCGAAGAAGACAAGTCCGACATCGAGTGGCTCACCTTGCACCATGCGTTCTGTTTTATCTCTTACAAAATGGGTGATTTTCAGGACTATCTCGACGATCAAACCAAGCGCGGCGCATTCGACGAGTTTGAGGACTGAGTCTTTCTCATTCATTCGCCGGCATGTTGATCAACTTCCTGATTCGGCTTGCCTGAGCAAGTTGATCATGGTATTCGAGTTCTTTGACAAGACGCCAGTTGATTTTGTAGTAGTTTGATTGCCGAGCAAAATTACTGCCCATTTGATTCGGGGTATCAACCCGGCGGGCGGCATCGAGCAGAATCGTCAGGTAGTCGTCTCGTTTGTCCGATTCTATCAAGAGCTTGCCCATCGAACTTAGCGCTTGATTGACCATCGGGCCTTCATTGATGAAGTTGGTGATCACATCGTTGTACGCGATCCATGCGTATTCCGGGTTGTCGTTGCTTTGCCAGAGCCGCCCTTGCATGAAGCGCACGCCCGCAGCCAGATCAGGACGAGTTCGGAACTGATTAAACGCCCATTCCCACATTTCATGCTGTTGATTGGGATCTTCGATGGTATTGATGAGATCAACGAGGAAGTCATATGAGAAATCTTGATGCTGCTTGCCGCACATCTGCATGACCGCTTTTGACCAGGTGTTTTTCTGGGCAAGAGTAAGCTCGCGCATGTATGACATGTGGATCACATCGGCCCAGGCTGTGGGCGAGCCTGCGCATTTGCGTAAGGATGCTTTGAGCAGCGCAAGGCAATCCTTGGCGGAGTCTGTTCGTGGCTTTCTTAAGTTGCCTCTGATGTCAAGTCTCAAATCGGTCTCAGGGTTCCAGTCCTTTTTGAGCATCCGCATAACCGCTTTGGCGATCGCCATGCTGTGGAGCACGCTGGTGTTTGTTGATGACGAGGCGATCCCAAGAACGCCGAGCCTGCCGTCGCTGATGCGCTCGCCGGTTTGAGGATTGGTGACATTGCCTCGGAGTTTTTGATACTCAGGGTACCTCCCGGCATCAAAGTTCCAAGCGGTTTGCCGCCCTTTCACCTCTAAGAATCCAACCCAGGCATGAGAAACATTGGCACCTTTGGCGACAATATATCCAGAAGGAATCCCATTGGCTTTCGCAACACTCATCGCGAAGTAGGCTTGATCGGCGCACACCCCGCCGTGCTTCTTGATTTGCTTGAGGGAATAGTCGCCAGCCTGGGTGACCTTCTTTGGTGTGCCCTTTCTGTAATGGTCGTAGTCATACTCGATTTCAAAGAACCGCTCACCGACCTGCTGATTTCGTGCGTATGTTCGATGTGCCCATTCAAGGTCTTCAATCGATTCAGAGACATCGACAACATACACGAGCAACGCTGTCGGCAACTTGTTGAGCGGGATGGCCATCGTGCTCGCGTGATTGACATAGAAGTCAAAGATATCAAGTGGGCGGGCTGCGACCGGGCGGTTTTCATTGATCCGAATAGTGTATGGTGAGCTCGCCGGGCGATCATGAACGAGTGCAATCGCGGCGGCAACCCGCGGGAAAGCCTTCACTTGGGCCGATCGTTTCTCTATGAGTTCATTGCTAATCCGAGCGACATGCTCGGCGTGGTCCTTGTCTGAAATCTGAATCCCAAGCTCTATCATGAACTCTGGATGTTCAAAGAGTTGGTCGATGGTATTCGTGAGATCGAGCCTTTTGTTCGAACTCGATGCTCCGAGGAGTAGCTTCGCGATTTCTCGGGCGGCCTCGGCATGGACGATCGCATCAAACTGGCGAGTTCCAGCATGCGCAGACACATAATCTGCGAGTGAGTTGATCTCACGGCTCGCGAGTTCGAGCGATTCTTGATCGGTCACTCGTTCGAAGATTTCGATAATGTTCGCTTCGACTTCCTGAGTGAATGCGTCTGGGGCGGAGCTGGCAATTGCGGCAGTTGTGAACATTGCAGTTGTACAGACGAGGCTCAGTTGGAAAAACACTCGGCAGAATCGATCAAATGTATGCAGCATGCAGACTCCGTGAAATGGATGGTGATGGGTACAAGTCGTAATGATACCATATACGCATTAAAAAAAGCCCCGGTTGCCCGGGGCTTTCATGTTGGATAGTTAAATAACTGGTTAAACCAGAAATCAAATCCCGATGATGCCGCCGAGGATATCGCCATAGGCAACAATCAGCCCCGCAAACACGACCGAAACGATCGAGATCAGCTTGATGAGAATGTTGAGTGCTGGGCCCGAAGTATCCTTAAACGGATCACCAACGGTGTCACCAACGATGGTGGCCTTGTGATCGTCCGAGCCCTTGCCGTAAACAATCAGATCGCCATTGCCAGCCGCGATGGCTTCATTTGAACGATCCATGATCGTCGAACGAACATTCTCAGGCACCTTCGATGACTTGCCCGTGCCATCAACCATATCTTGTGCGGTGATCGCACCATATGATTCGAGCAGCTTCTTGGCATTGTCCCAAGCACCACCAGCGTTGGACATGAACACCGCGAGCGCGAAGCCCGAGGTCAAACCGCCAACAAGCATACCCATCACGCCGGCGACCGAAAGGGTCAGCCCAACAGCAATAGGAATCGAGATCGCCAAGAGTGATGGGATCACCAT
>JAESSR010000191.1 GCA_016764015.1 Phycisphaerales bacterium | reverse complement strand
GTCAAAGAAGTCGCCGACGAGTTCCGTGCGCGTTCGCTGCCAGCCGATGTCATCTGGATGGACATCGACTACATGGATCAGTACCGCGTGTTCACCTTCGATGAAGAAGAGTTTCCGAATCCGAAGGAACTCAATGCGTATCTCGATTCGGTCGGGTTCAGTAATGTCTGGATGATCGATCCGGGTGTGAAGGCTGAGGAAGGATACTTTGTTTATGACTCGGGCACCGAGCACGATGCGTGGACCAAGAAAGCCGACGGGACCGTGTTCAACGGCGAGGTCTGGCCCGGCGTATGTGTCTTCCCTGACTATCTCAATAAAGATGTTCGCACCTGGTGGGCAGGGTTGTATAAAGATTTCATGAGCTACGACATCGACGGCGTATGGAACGACATGAACGAACCCGCGGTATTCAACTCAAAAACCAAGACCATGCCCGAGGACAATATTCATGACGCTGATCCAGAACTCGGCGGCCCGGGTTCTCACGCACGGTACCACAATGTTTACGGCATGCAGATGATCAAAGCCACGCGCGAAGGCGTGATGGCGGCGAATCCCAACAAACGCCCGTTCGTGCTTTCGAGAGCGAACTACCTCGGCGGGCATCGGTACGGCGCGACCTGGACCGGCGATAACTCGGCGACCTGGGAACACCTTGATATGTCCATCCCGATGTCGATCAACCTTGGTTTGTCGGGTCAACCATTCGTGGGCCCAGACATCGGCGGATTCGCATACAACGGCGACGGTGAGCTCTACGCAAGATGGATGGGCTTTGGCACACTCTTTCCCTTCGCTCGCAGCCATACCGCCAAGGGCAATATTGACAAAGAGCCTTGGTCATTCACGCCTGAGATCGAAGCAACTTCGAGGCGCGCACTCGAACGCCGATATCGGCTGATGCCCTAGATCTACACGCTCTTCCACGAGTCATCAATGAGCGGCGCATTGATCGCCATGCCGACATTCTTTGCAGACTCTGCTGATCCGGCGCTCCGATCCGAGGACGATTCGTTCTTGCTCGGCGAGAGCCTCTTGGTCTCCGCCAAAGTGACACCCGATTCTGATCGCGCAGCAGTCTTGCCTAAACCAATCGATGGCGTGGCATGGGCGAAGTTCGATTTCGAAAGCTTCGATGGCGGCAGAGATTCCAAAGATTCCGATCTCCCCGATCTCTATATCCGCCCGGGTTCAATCATCGTCACCTGCCCCGTCACCCAATACTTCGGCGACCGCCCCGACCAACGCGACGAGATCACGCTGATCGTGCATCTCGATAGCAACGGCGAAGCAATCGGCACGCTCTATGAAGATGCTGGCGATGGGATGGAATACATGATGGGCGAATACCTCTTGACAACCTTCAAGGCGTCACGCGATGGCGAGAAAGTGACGGTTGAAGTGATCGCACAAGAAGGCGACATGGCACCACCCGCCCGCGCGATTCATGTGCGGGTCGTCGGCAGTTAGTATTTTACTGCGTACCTAATTCAACACGCGATTCATGATGGTCGCGTATTGATTGGAGTAATCGGTTGAGAACCTGTCAACTTAGTCTTGAGTTAGTATAGAGATTACATGCGAAGCTGGTATGACGACCAATGAGGTTGAGTTGTCATAACTCAAAGTGACCCATGCTTCGTCAATAGACACCACGACGCCCGTTATAGATGAACTCGAATACGAGTTCAACTTTTGGTACCCTTTCTGCAGTGTCACCTTTTGCCCGACGAGCGGATGAGCATCAGAGTTGGATTTTACAAACAGAAACGCTATGAGGACGAGCATTAATGAGCACGAAATCAATATTGCTGTGATTAAACGAGGGCGACTGTTGGTTTCATTCATGCTGATATTCTATACAGCAGATGCAACTGAATGATTGGTTTCACTTGTCGCCAGTGTCAGAATATTGATCTGCGTCATCTCGTCGCCGGTCAACTCGCCTTTGATTTGACCTTCGCCCATGACCAAGATTCGATCGGACAATGCGAGCAGTTCGGGCATCTCGGATGAGACCAGCAAGATCGAAGCCCGTCGTCGGCTGCTTCGCGGATAAGTTTATAAATCTCGGCTTTGGTGCCGACATCGATCCCGCGTGTGGGCTCGTCGAGCAGCAGGACCTTGGTGTTTTGGGTCATCCATCGGGCGATGAGGAGCTTTTGTTGGTTGCCGCCGGAGAGTTCGCCGGGGGTTGTTTCGCTGAGCGATGCGGTCTTGATCTGGAACCGTGCGATGCGTTTTTCGACGGTGCTGAGTTCTTCTTTGCGATGGCGAATCCCGCCAAAGCCTGCGATTTTGTGCATGATCGGCGTGATGATGTTCTCGTCGATTCCGAGATTGAAGAACAAACCTTGAATTCGTCGGTCTTCAGGTACATACCCAAGCCCAACGCCCGCGTCGATTGCACCCCGGATACCTTTGCCGAGGATTTCTTGCCCATCAGCTTTGATCGAGCCTTTGGCACGGGTGTCGATGTTGAAGATCGCGTCGAAGAGTTCAGATCGACCCGCGCCGACAAGCCCGCCGATCCCGAGGACTTCGCCAGGGTATAGATCGAGCGAACAGTTTGTGAGTTTGCCTGGCGAGTTCACGGTTCGGATCGCGAGCCGAGGCGCGACGGTGTGATCTGGTGCGGGATGATCGCCGCCCAACTCGGCTTTGAGCGCACGGGTCTCGACCGATTGCTTCGACCCGTTGTTCCGTGATTCAAGCGTCTCGATCCGCCGACCGATCATCTGTTCAACAAGCGTTGGCTCGTCGATCTCGGAGACTACATTGGTCGCGACAAACTTGCCGTCGCGTAGAATGGTCACCCGGTCACAGCAAGTAAAAATCTCACTCATCCGATGCGATACATAGATGATCGTGAGTCCTTGCTTGGCCAGGTCGCGGGTGATGTCCATTAACACCGACGCTTCAGAAATCGACAACGACGAAGTCGGCTCGTCGAACACGATCACCTTGGCGATCATGTTGCCCTTGTCATCACGATCGAGCGACGCGGCGATCTGGCAGATCTGCCTTCGTCCCGGCGACAAAAAACCAAGCGGTTTCGTCACATCAATACTCGGATCGAGCTGATGCACCAGCTTGGCCGCCCGGCGTTCCATCTCGGCGAAGTCCACCACAAACCCTTTCTTGGGCATGTCGTGCAGGCACAGGTTCTCTGCGACCGAAAGGTTCGGGCACTGGGCAAGTTCTTGATGCACGATACGGATGCCCGCATGGAACGCATCATCGAGTGAGCCCGGGATGAGCTCGCGTCCGTTGATGACCACGGCACCTTCGTTCTGCGCATGAAGCCCCGCGAGGACTTTGCCGAGCGTTGATTTGCCCGCGCCGTTTTCACCCATGAGCGCGTGGACCTCGCCGGGCATGAACGACACAGTGACATCTTCCAACGCTTGGGTATGCCCAAAGCGTTTGGAGATGTTCGTCGCGATCAGGTTGGGCAAAGTGGGTTCGGACATACTGTGTCTACATCAATCTTCGCCGAGCCAGAGTTTCCAGTTTTTGGCAAACTCCTCGGCGGTCTCCGAAGTCACAATGTCAAAGTCGGCGATCACCATCTCAGATTCTGGGCTGCGATCGAAGTGGAGTTTGTCGATGATCATCTCGACCGATTTCTCGCCCCAACCAAAGTAAGGCTGACCCACAAGCACCTGCACCTGCCCCTTCATCGCATAATCGAGTGGCAACGGGAGCGGATCCATTGAAACGATCTTCGCATTTTCATAGATGCCATCGAGCGCGTTGTCGGTATACAACGGCCATCCGCCGACGAGTGCCCACCCGGTGATGTCCGGGTTGGCGGTCTGCACTTGCTGCATCTTGGCGGCTGCTTCGGTCGCGGTTTCAGGCATGAACGAGTACACAACCGGGGTTGATATTCCTTCGTATTCGCTGGCTTGTTCAATCACACCATCAACGCGTGCTTGCAGGTTCGTTGCGGCCGGGTTGCCGGTCAATACCGCAACCTTGCCCTCGTTGCCCAT
>JAESSR010000190.1 GCA_016764015.1 Phycisphaerales bacterium | reverse complement strand
GTTGGGTCGCCGAAATCGTTTTCCCAGCGTTGGACCAGTTGTGATGAGATCGAACAGGCAACACTTACCCGGTGCAACCCGCTGGTGGGCAACTCGAGCCCAAAGAGCTTGAGCCCAGAGCCGTCTGAGCGTGGGATTGCATCGAGATGATGATTCCATGAGTCGATTCGACCGCCTTTGGCCCGCGCTACCTTGCGGAGGATGGCGTTGACCATGCCTCCAGCACCCGGACGGATATTCTGCTTCGCCCACTCGACCGATTCATCGATCACCGCGTGTGGTGGCACCCGGTCCATCAACAGCAGTTGGGCAGCACCGCCGAGCAGCACCGCTTGCATTCGGGGTTCTTGATCACGGAGTTGACGCTCGCTGAGTGTTGAGACAATGTAATCGAGCGTGAGCCAGCGGGTAATCGCCCCTTCGACGATTGCATGGGCCAATGAAGCATCGCGGGCATCCATCGAACCTGTATGGAGATCAAAGAGCCCAAGATCGGGCATACGATCTGCCTGACGGGCAATATGGCGATATGCTGCATCTCTTGGATCGGTGATGGTGTGTGTCGTTGTTCTGGGCATTGTGCAAGGCTAGGTCGATCCGATGGATTGATCTTGTGATCTGGAGCGAGAATGACGGAATCCAACCAATCTGCTGAGCAATCAACTGAGCTATCGGCCAAACAAGCAGCCAAACAAACGATCAAGAGGTCATCCTCGCGTGGATTTCTTGCTGGGATGCGAATCCGCAAGAAACTCATTGTACTCCATACGCTGTTCTCGATTTGCCTTGGTGTTGTGCTGCTCATCGCAATCCGTCCAGCGATGTCCAAGGTCATCATCGGAGCTCAGCACGATCAATCCGAGCAACTCATCGAACTACTCGTCAACTCACCCGATCCATCACAAAGTCTGCCGGCCCCCATATCCGAGCACGCCACAGTAATGATCGTCTCTGCATTGGACTACCAGTTTTCAGAATCAATCGCTTATCAAGCCCGCCAGAACCCAAGTATTTCAGTTCCGATCCCTTCCGATGGGTTTTCGAGCGGGGTCGTCCGGTACTTGCCCGACACGGATTCTTTCTTGATCGTCCGTGCCCGTTCACATCGCGCGAGGGACACTATTCGACTTGTCTATATTCTGGTGATCGTCACGCTGATCGCCGGATATACGCTTGTCGCAGCCGCCCTTGAGGTTTTCGTGCTCCCTGAGCATGTCTATCGCCCGCTCAGTGAGATTTTGGCTGCCGACCATGCTGTACGAGAAGGTGATCGGGCGTCGGAAATTATCGCGGATGATGTCATCCCCGCTGACGAACTCGGATCAATTATGCGATCCCGCAACGAATCGATTCAGGCATTGCGCACAAACGAAAAAGACCTTGCCCGAGCACTGGATCGGCTCGAACATACCGCAGCCGACTTGCACAAAAAGAATCACATGCTCGAAACAGCGCGTAAAAATCTCGAAGGTGCCGATCGCTTGGCATCGCTTGGCATGATGAGCGCTGGGATCGCTCATGAGCTCAATACCCCGTTGGCGGTGGTCAAAGGCTTGGTCGAGAAGCTATACGCAGAAAACGAACTCTCAGTCACCGAAATCGCCCTGCTGGCGCGGGTCGTCGGGCGGCTGGAAAAGCTTTCCGACGGGCTGCTGGACTTTGCCCGTGTCCGCCCGCCGATGAATATCGAATCTGATATTTGCACACTTGTTGATGAAGCTCGAACACTCGTGCTGCTCGATCGCAAAGAGCAGATTGGGCGATCTGGCGTTCAAATTCAGAACAAGATTGAGCCGGGCACAGTGATCTGCTGTGACCCTGATCGCTTGGTTCAGGTGTTTCTCAACCTGATACGGAATGCGGTTGATGCGCTGGTCAATGCCAAACTCGATAATGGACGGGTGGAGGTGCAGGCCCAGCTTGAATATCGCGACGAGATGCATTGGATCATTATCCGCGTGGAAGATAACGGCCCAGGGATTGATTCTGTGCTGATCGATCGACTCTTTGAGCCGTTTGTTTCCACACGCCTTGATTCTCATGGCACTGGGCTTGGGCTTGCTGTAGCCAATGGCATTATTCGTGAGCATGGCGGGGTGTTGACCGCGACGAACAGACCCACCGAAGATGCCCAATCTGGGGCAATATTCGAAGTTCTTCTCCCTATTGAGAAAAAGTGTGACGAATCAAACTCTGATAGAGGATAAAAATGTCTTGTAATGTCTTTACTCTTGGTCTATGCTTGGAATGTCTATGAGTCACGATACACAACAATCTAATGCGTCTCAGACGGTGCCTTTGAATATTGTGGCGCTTGATGATGACCAAGATTTTCGAGAGTACATCGAAGGTGTGCTGGTCAGCGAGGGGCACACAGTCCGTACGGTGTCTACGCCTCAAGAACTCTACAGTGCTTGTGAGGCAATCAACCCAGATATCATTCTACTCGATGTAAAGATGGGTGTGCATTCGGGTGAAGAAGTGCTCAAAGAGATCAAAGCTCACCACCCCAAACAGTGCGTGATCATGCTCACCGGGTATCCATCGCTCGATTCGATGCGTGAGACCTTTAAGCAAGATGTATTTGATTACATCGCCAAGCCATTTGGGATTGATGATCTTCGTCGGGTTTTCACACAAGCTACCGAAACCCTTGGGCTCGGTCAGCGACCGATGGATCGACTCAGAGCGGTGCTCGGGCGTCAAATCCGTCTCGCTCGCACACAACGAGGGTGGACACTGCGCGAGCTCTCCGAGGTGAGTTCCGTATCGGTATCACAGTTGAGTTCAATCGAACGCGGGACTCATCTGCCGAGCGTGGAGTCATTGATTGCTATCTCCTTAGCCCTTGGTGCGAATCCGAGCGCATGGTTTGCGTCCGCGGGTTTCTAGCGCTGGTCATGGGTCAGATCATCCATCAGAATGTGATGTTCATCGAGTAAGCTCGTCTGGTTCTTGAGAGATTCGAGCCTAGTGTTGGCGCGTGACGAATCATGCCGACCAACCTGCTGTTCTCTTCACAGCCTTTGAACCATCAGGCGATGACCATGCCGCGGCTGTTATTTGTGCGCTGCGTGAACTGAGTCCAGACATCAAGATATATGCTTGGGGCGGTCGAAAAATGCAGGCTGCGGGCGCAGAGGTTATCGAAATTACCGGCGACAACGCGGTGATCGGTTTGCCAGGTCTCGCCAAGATCAAAGAGCACCAGCGGATCAATGCAACGATCGAAAAATGGCTCGATGAACACAAGGTTCGCGTACACATCCCGGTCGATTCACCCGCTGCCAACTTCCCGGTGTGTAAACTCACCAAAGCCCGAGGCGTGCGGGTCGTTCATATGGTCGCCCCTCAGCTCTGGGCATGGGCGCCGTGGAGAATCCGCAAGCTCCGCCGATTGACCGACCATGTGATGTGTGTGCTTCCATTTGAGGAAAAATGGTTCAAATCCAGAGGCGTGGACGCCACATTTATTGGGCACCAGCTCTATGACGAGCCGCTGGATGTGCAGGCACTCGACAAACAAATAGAATCATGGGAACGAGGCGAACAGAATATCGCCCTCATGCCGGGTTCACGCCCCGGTGAGATGCGGAAGAACTTCCCGCTTTTGTTGGGCGCATATATCAAGCTCGCCAATGAGCATCCCCAGATGCGAGGGCTCGTCGCTGCCACAAGACAAGAAATTGAGCCTGCATTGAGAAAGATTGCCCATGATGCCGGGCTCGTATGGCCGGAGTCACTCGATATCACGCATTC
>JAESSR010000189.1 GCA_016764015.1 Phycisphaerales bacterium | reverse complement strand
CTTCGGTGCCCTCCTTTACCCCGAAGGGTAAAGGAGGTCTTCTCAACCGTCATCAAACCACCAAAGAACCTCCTTCGCCGAAGACGGGCGAAGGAGGGCACTAAGAAATTTCCATCGCCACGATGAGAAATCCTCATCACCCCCCAATCCCAATCCCCGGCGACCACTTCAACCAATCCCCATCCACCTCGTCGGCCAACTCAAAGACATCCCCCGCCCCCGCCTTCTCCCCCGCCCGCTTCTCAGGAGTCGCCAACGACACAGACGACGACATCGCGGCCTCCAATGAATCTGCCTGCACGCTTAAGCCGCTGAAGATTCCGAAGTCGACCCCCACGCCTCCGGATCGCCAGAAGCGTGTTTTCGTATGAATCAATGCGGTGTACTTGGGATCAATATCAATACTAATCATCACCTTCGTCGAATCATTGGTTAACTGCGCACCGCGAACAGTCCCCACGCGGATCTCACGATACAGCACCGGATTGCCCGGCGACAATGTGCCGAGCCGATCAGATAACAAGACTAATCGAAGCGACCCATCACCCGCCGGCTCGCCCGCGGGCGCCTGGCTCATCGCGACGAACTCGAACTGAGCCGCGTGATTCTCTGATGCTCCGGGCTGCAATGCGATGTACCGTGGTCCGACGAGCGTATCGAGCCCGGCGATCTCCCCAAAGCTCACCCGCGCCCGCACCAGCCAGAACTTGGTGCCCTTGATCGCTAACTCTTCAGCCCCGGGCGAAAGTTCGGCGTGGACATCGACACTTGCCAGATCAGTCGCGAGCTTAACCTGACGCACCACGCCAACGGTGACGCCGCGGTGCTTGATTTCTGACCCAGGCGCGAGCCCGCCGGCATCAACAAACCGGATCGTGATCATCGTGCCCCGCTCATGCGCCACCTGATTCCAGATGAGATACGCGACAACACCCAGTGCAATGATGGGCACGACCCACGCGAGCGATACCCTACGACGACGGATCATCGCTTTGGGGATCGCGCCCGAATCGGATGCTTCTTGTAGATTCACTTCATCCATGACGAACCTCTTCCTCTTCCCAGATCGCGTGTGGATCAAACACCATCGAAGCGATCAGGCTCAAAATAACGACGGCCCCAAAAACCGCGATGCCCGGGCCTGGCGTGACCGTCACCAGATCACCCAACTTAACCACCGCGACGAGCACCGCGACCAAGAGCACATCGACCATACCCCACCTGCCGATGAACTCGATGAGCTTGTACGCCCGCGCCTGGTCACGCTTGGGCACTCGCCCTCGCCCCGCACACAGCACGAACAATAAACCGAGTTTGCCGACCGGCGCGATCACCGAGAACACCAAGACCACCAGCCCGATGAACACATGCCCCTCGCCAAATAGCCCGATCATGCCCGACCAGATCGAGGCATCCGAGACATACCCGAACCGTTCGATCTCCATCACCGGCAGCACCAACGCCACCGGGTACAACATCAAAGCGGCAAGGGCAAATGCTGCAGTGCGGGCCGTTGATCTGGGGTGGGCTCCATGGCGGATTACTGATCGGCACCTCGTGCAGCAGGCGAGGGATCGGGCATCGATATCCGGTATAGTGTGCACCAATCCACAACAATGGCACGCGCCGAGATGTGTGATTCCTGATGATTCGTGTAATCGCATAGCACCCATCATACGGATTTGAGTCTGTCCCATTTCCGATTATGTCCTTCAATCTAGACCAAATATTGAAGACTATTGTGCCGGTTGCGTATCAGTGGAATTGATTCCTGATCTTTTCTTCAATATCTTAATGGCACGAGTTCCGCATCAAATTGCCGCATTCTTGTGCTCTTAAAACGGTTTAGATATTGCATTATCTACATGTCGCATTGATCGACGGCTTCAAATCACACTTTGTTTCGAACGATCTTAAAACCATCAGGAAACACCTGTTCATCTCCATGCGAAGAGATTGACAGACCCAGCGAATGTGCTGGCCAAATCACACGATGTGTGCGATTGTGAATCGTACCGTTTGAGCAAACCTTTTATCCCATAAATGACCAGACGCCTTGAGCATGGCGTGCGCTATCGGTTTGCTCATTGGCGAGATGAGCAGACGAATCACCACAGGATGCCGGGTGGGTATCAACGAGGGCTCGGGTAGATGTAATGCGCTTGCATACACCTCAAACGAGCCACCAAACACAATGTCAGGGAGGATCGTCATCGTCCCCAACCGACCTGACATTGCCCCTGATCGGACTTCCCGTCCGATCAGGATTTCGGGAAGTATGCGGCTTTATCCGAAGCCGCATGCAGTGCCGGGCATGGGAAGGCGAGAGCCCATGTCCGGTTTTTTCTTGCGCTCATTCAGCCACGAAGCAAAGAAAATCGCCACCCGAAAAGGGCGGCGATACTGAGTATCCGAGATTGAAGAGTTGATCAGCGTCGACGGAATGTTCTGGTGCGTAGCTCCAAGCCCATCGCTGCAAGATCATCGAGATCGATATCAAAGTCGCCATCCATATCGAATATCTCTTGCCCTGGCTGAATTGTGGCGCCCGGAGCTGTGCGTGCTGCGACCGCCTGCGAGAGTTCGTACCAGTCGATCTTCCCGTTGTTGTTTGGATCGCCTAGACGATCTTGGGTATAGATTGTCCAGGTATGATTCGCGGGTGCACCGGTAAGTCTACGGGGTTGGCCGCCATGGAAGAATGCGGTGATGCTCTGCGCGGTTTCCTGAGCACCGAGCCCGAAGTGGAGCGTGTACTCATCTTGGGCTTTGTAGTTCACACCCGAACGCACTTCACGAACTTGTGTTTTTCCGGAATTCTCGATCTCAACACATGTACCGACCGCGAAGCGGTTGGTGTCTTCGCCGACGACATTGAACCGTATCCAGTTGTTGGTCTGTGCATCGACCGAGTTATTAATGTAGAGATGGAGCTTGGTGTTGGTGCCTCCGACGATCATATCGAGATCGTTATCGCCATCGATATCACCGACAGCGACACAGAATACATCACTCTCCTCGGCGACACCTGCAGCCTGGCCTTCGTCGACCAAAGGCCAGGTGCTCGACCCGCGATAGAGCCTGTTTTCGCCTTGCATGTTGCAGACATAGATATCAAGTTCGGTATCGTTATCAAAATCTGCAAAGACGGTTCCCCAACCGACATGGTAGCTCCCCACGCCTGCAGCGAGCGTCTCATCAACATAAGCGCTCACCCCGTCGTGCATAAGCAGTTTGTTGCCGAGGGGAACATTGGTGATGTACATATCGAAGAGGCCGTCAAAGTTGATGTCTCCGACAGCGATCCCCATGCAATCGACATATCCAAATGCGTTTGCTTCTGCGGTGACCTCAGTAAATACACCTCCATCATTGCGGTACAGGCGATTGTTGCGTGTGCCCGCTGAGCCTTTGTCCGTACCGAGATAGAGATCATCATCGCCATCGCGATCGTAATCGAAGAATGCTGTGACGAGTGTTGGGTCGCCTTCAGCGTCGATCCCCATCGGCCCGGCGAGATCGGTGAATGTGCCGTCGCCATTGTTATGGAAGAAGAAGTTGGGTGTTGGATCGCCTTGGTGGAATGTTCTGACTGGTGCGTACAGATCGAGATGACCATCTTGATCAACATCCGCCCAGCTCGCCGCAAATGATGCTTCTGAGACATCG
>JAESSR010000188.1 GCA_016764015.1 Phycisphaerales bacterium | reverse complement strand
CCGATGTCATGATTGTACTGCTCGCGATGCGATACTCTGATGACCACGCCGTGGTGTTCAGAAATGCAGGTTTCGCTGCGTGTACATTGCTGATCCGCATCGCTCTCTCTGCACCACCAATCTACAATGTCATGCTCGGGATTATCTCTGCGGGATTGCTTATTGCTCTGGCCGCCTCGTACCGTTTTTCGATCCAATCCCACATGCAACTCAAGGAAGCATCAGAACATGAATGATTGGGAACGCGTTTATATCGATACTCTACTCCACGACGCCTGCGATATCGTGTGCCAGACAGCAATCCAGCGCTGTGATGGCCCTACAAACACACTCAAAAAACTTCGAGAAGACCCCAACGGCGAAGGGATCTGGCTCGATCAGTTTATCCCCATGTTCCTCGGCGAACGAGCGTTCGATACGGATGCCGGAGCATGCGCTATTCTTGAAGCATTCGCCAAAAAACCAATGCCTCAGGCTCAAGGCGACACGATTAGTGAAACACTCCGCGCCGCTTCAAGATCAATCTTTGCGGAGATGGTCTTGCTCAAAATTGATGAAACACTCCAACGCGGATCTTTGCAAGAAGGAGGTGTACATTGAGCACAGCACAGACAAATCCAAGTGATCCATCCAACACCGTCGAGCATGAACTCTCTCCTGAAGACCTCGCGACAGCGGTCGATCGTGCCCGTGAACTGCTTTCGCCACTCGATGCCGACATCCGTGATCGCGCCGAACGGCTTGTCAAAGCCAAAGAAGCGTTCATCGCCGCCGGTGTTCGAGCGATGGTCAAGAAACTCAAATCTGACGAACGATCAAAGGAAGTGTTGTTCGAGTTGGTTGACGACCCGATCGTGTACGCGGTGCTGATGGACCTTGGCATCGTCAAGCCAGACATCATGACCCGCGTTGCTCGCGCCATGGAACGCATCAAGCCATACATCAAAGGGCACGGCGGAGACATCGAACTCGTCAAGGTCGAAAACGGCACCGCATTCGTCCGCATGCACGGCTCATGCTCAGGATGTAATATGTCTGCAGCGACGCTCAGCGATGGAGTTGAAGAAGCAATCAAAGCGCATGTCCCTGAAGTGCACACAGTTGAAGAAATCAAAGATGGCCCTGTCGTAGGCGTTATCCAACTCACTGTCGGCGCTACCGATGAAAATCATGGTTGGGTTGAGGGGCCACTGGCGAAGGAAATTGAAGAGGGTGTCCCCTTCCGGTTCCAATCAGGTGATTCTGATATTTTGCTTGTCCGTAGAGACGATCGACTCTTTGCATACCGCAACGAATGCCCGCACCAAGGGCTCTCGCTTCATGACGGGCACCTCTCCGGCGACACGATTACATGCCCGTGGCATGGGTACTGCTTTGATGTCACCAACGGCGAATGTGAGAATCAGCCACAAGTACAACTCGAACCATTCCCATTGCGCATTGAGAATGACACTATTTGGGTCCGACCAGAAGGAGCCAAGAAGTGACTCAATGCCAAGGTGCTTCAACTGCTACTCAATCGGGATACGCGCCATCGGTATGGCTCGGCGCTCCGGCCCCCGGCGGGCTTGCATTGCCATCGGCTGTTCCGGCTTCCGACACCATGTACGCGCCCAGAGGCGTTTGGTTTGATGACGAACGATTGATCGTATCTGATTCGGGGAACCATCGTATTTTGATTTGGAACTCGATACCTACGACCGATCACGCACCAGCTGATATTGTGCTGGGTCAACCCGACTTCTCTGAGGAAGGGATCAAACTTTTCCATCTCCCAACCGGTGTCGCGGTGATTAACGGCAAGTTCATTGTCGCAGACTCTTGGCACCATCGACTGTTGATCTGGGACTCGATCCCTGAATCAAATGACACACCACCGGATCACATCATCGGACAGGCAAGCATCGATGATGTTGAGCCCAACCGTGGGAATCTCGAAGCGACACGCGACGGATTCTATTGGCCGTATGGATTTGGAGTCGCAGGCGGGCGGTTCTTTGTTGCTGACACCGGCAACAGACGAGTGCTCGGTTGGCCCGATGTCCCAAGCCCCGGCGAGCTGCCGCACTGGATCATTGGACAAGATGATTGGACAAAGCGAGGCGAGAACCGCGACAGCCCGGTAGGTCCATTGACCTTCCGCTGGCCCCACGGAATCGCGGGCGATGACAAATCGTTGTATATCGCCGACGCGGGCAATCACCGTGTTGTTGGGTGGTCCGATGCGTGTGCTGCCTGCGATGGTGCTGAACCTGATGTTGTGCTCGGACAAGAAGATTTTACTTCCAGCAAAGAATGGCCGTATGGGCCACAAGCTGGCAATGTCCATCGCTTCCCATACGATGTTGCGATGGACAAGGGCTCGCTTGCCATCAGCGACACCGCCAACAACAGAATACTGATTCACGATTCAGCACCAACGGTCGGCCAAGGGGTTTCATGCAATGAAGTCCTTGCCCAACCCGACTTTGAATCCAACGGCGAAAATCGCTGGAAATCCGTACTCCCCGACACACTCTGTTGGCCATACGGCCTGCATTTTAAAGATTCAACCATCGCAGTTGCCGATTCAGGAAACAACCGCGTTATCATCTGGAAACGCTAAAAGATCGGAGAAACCTATGTGTCTTGCCATACCTGGACAAATCGAATCAATCAGTTCTGAAACCCGACTCGCTACGGTTAATGTCATGGGCGTTCGCCGAGAGGTCAATGTCGATCTACTCAAACAAGATCCTCCTGGCGCAGAAGACTGGGTCTTGATCCATGTCGGATTTGCCATGATGAAAATCAGTGAAGAACAAGCAGCAGAACAGATGTCAATGCTTTCTATGCTCGGCGAAGATGACGAAGCACGAGAAGAGGCCGAAGGATACATCTTTGGATCAAACGATAAGAGTGAATCATGAGCGGATGCAGCGAACACACCTGCGTCACTTGTGCAGACTCGGCGGACAAATGTGTTATCGTGTCTCTCAGTGGAAACGACGCCACCGTCAAACTCGAAGATGGTGAAACCATTATCGTTGCCATCGACTTGATCCCAAATGCCCGCGTTGGAGATTCCATACTCGTCCACCAAGGAATAGCGATTGCTCCACTCTCTAGCAAGGAACCAACCACATGAAGTATGTTGATGAATACCGTGACTCCGAGACAATTCTCAAGTTGGCTGATGAGATCAAACGACTCGCCAAATCCGACCGCGAGTACAACATCATGGAAATCTGTGGCGGGCATACCCACACAATCTTCCGCTACGGACTCGCCCAGCTCCTCCCAAAGAACATCAATCTCATCCACGGCCCAGGTTGCCCAGTGTGCGTTCTCCCCATGGGGCGTATGGATGTTGGTTTGGCCATGGCCGAACGCGAAGATCTGATCTTCACCGCCTTTGGTGACATGATGCGTGTGCCCGGATCAACCGGAAGCCCGCTCGAATCCAAGGCCCGCGGCGCGGATGTCCGAATGGTCTACAGCCCGCTCGATGCACTGAAAATTGCAGAGAAGAACCCCGATCGACCAGTGATGTTCTTTGCGATTGGATTTGAAACAACCGCGCCATCGACCGCCGTCACACTGTTGCGGGCAAAGGAAGCCGGAGTTAAAAACTTCTTTGTATACTGCAATCACATCCTCGTTAACCCCGCAATCCGTGCGTTGCTCGACATGGATGACATGCGAATTGACGCGTTCATTGGCCCTGGGCATGTTTCTTCAGTCATTGGTTGTGAACCATACCGGTTTATCGCTGAGGACTACAACCGCCCTGTCGCTGTGTCTGGGTTTGAACCAGTCGATATTCTCCACTCGATTGTAATGCTCGTCAAACAACTCAATGCAAACGAATCAAAGGTAGAGAATCAATATACTCGTGTTGTTCAATGGCATGGCAACCCCGCCGCAATCGCGGCACTTGACCTTGTCTTTGATATTCGAGAAGAGTTCGAGTGGAGAGGGCTCGGGAATATCCCAAACTCGGCTTACAGTATCAGCGAAGAGTTCGCCGAGTTTGATGCTGAACGCCAGATCGGTGTCCACGGCCAAACCTTCCCAGACCCAATCGAAGCACAATGCGGCGAAGTTCTCAAAGGCACACTCAAACCCACAGACTGCCGCCTCTATGGCAAAGGATGTACACCCGAAATGCCTGTCGGCGCACTCATGGTTTCGAGCGAAGGTGCATGTGCCGCACAGTATAAATACGCAGACCTCACCCTTTACGAATCTGACGAATCATGACACAACAGATCGAGTTCCACGACAAACAAATCTCAATGCAGCACGGCGCAGGCGGGCAAGCAACCCGTCGACTGATCGAGGGGTTGTTCGCCCAGGCGTTCTCAAACCCAACGCTCGATGCGATGGGCGATTCTGCATTGCTCAATATTGGAAATCATCGCCTCGCCATCACAACAGACACCTTTGTAATTTCGCCACACACCTTTCCCGGCGGCACCATCGGATCACTCGCCATCCACGGCACAGTCAATGACCTCGCCGTCTCTGGTGCTGAACCACTTGGCCTAACAGCAGGTTTCATTCTTGAGGCAGGTTTGAAGAGCGATAAACTCCGATTCCAAGTGCAGTCCATGGCCGACACTGCTAAAGCCGTAGGTGTTTCGATTGTTTCAGGCGACACAAAGGTCGTTGAGAATGGCAACGCCGATGGCCTGTACATCAACACCACAGGCATCGGGCTCATCCGGGATGATGCAAATCTCTCGCCATCAAATGTCGAAGTTGGCGACGCTATTCTCGTCAGCGGCCCCATCGGCGATCACGGCATAACCATCTTGATTGCACGAGCAGAAATTGATCTTTCAGCAGACCTAGAAACGGACTCACGCAGCATCCTTCCATACACCCGTGCATTGCTCGATGCCGTCGGACATGATATCAAATGGATGCGCGATGCCACCCGAGGCGGAGTCGCCACAGTGCTCAACGAACTTGCAAGTGATGCAGCCAAGGGAATCGTCATCGAGGAATCGACCATCCCTGTACGGGATATGGTTCGCGCTTCATGCGAGCTACTCGGGCTCGACCCGCTCCATGTTGCCAACGAAGGACAGTTTGTTGCTGTCATCAGCAAGTCAAAGGCAGACGAAGCACTCGCAGCCATTCAAGCCGTTCCCGGCGGTGAAGGCGCTTGCATCATCGGGCATGTGGTTAAAGATCATCCTTCGCGTGTCATCGGCAGAACCGCACATAAAACCCGTCGCGTGATCGATGTGCTCGTCGGCGATCCATTGCCTCGGATTTGTTGAGATGCCAGACATCATCGCTCGTCACATCCTGATCAAAGGCGTCGTTCAAGGCGTCGGATTCCGCCCGTTCATCTATCGAATAGCCGCTGCCCACAAGATTAACGGCTGGGTACTCAATAACGCGAGCGGAGTTGAAATCCATGCGGAAGCTTCAACGGAAGCACTTGATACATTTGAGTCTGCAATACAAGATCAAAAGCCGCCTGCTTCTGTGATCTCTTCGCTCATTTCGACTTCTGTAGAACCGGAATCTTTCACCAGCTTCGATATCCGCATTAGCACCTCAGACCAAGCCCCGACGACACGCATCAGTCCTGACTTGTGCGTTTGCGATGACTGCCTCGCAGAACTCCGCGACCCCTCCGATCGACGATTTGGATACCCATACATCAATTGCACCAACTGCGGGCCACGCTATTCCATCATCAAATCACTCCCATACGATCGCCCGCGAACAACCATGGCGGACTGGCCATTGTGCGAGCAATGCAATACAGAGTACATTGACCCACTCGATCGACGCTACCACGCCCAGCCCATCGCCTGTCAAGTCTGTGGCCCCGAATACATCCTCGTTCAAAATGGAACAGAACTCGCCAAAGGCCAAGCAGCCATTGAGCAAGCCGCGACAATGCTCACAAACGGCAGCATCCTCGCCATCAAAGGC
The DNA here is from genome assembly GCA_016764015.1 of Phycisphaerales bacterium. The sequence continues at coordinate 3,327 of JAESSR010000188.1, read as the reverse complement.
ATCGGCGGATACCACCTTGCATGCGACGCGGGTAACGACAAAGTCATCAATGAACTCCGTGAACGCAAGTTCCGTAAAGAAAAACCATTTGCAATCATGGTCTCATCAATAGACAAAGCCCGTTGCCTCGTAGACATGACCGATGCCCACGAAAGAGTGCTGAGTTCAATCGCAAGACCAATTCTCCTCGCTCCATCAAAGGTTCATTCAGATTCTCTAGCCCCCGGCATCCACGAACTCGGTGTCATGCTCCCCTACACCCCGCTCCACTCCATGCTCTTTGAACATGGATCGCCCGATCCGATGGTGCTCACTAGCGCAAATCAATCCAACGAACCAATCGCCTACCAAGACGAAGACGCCTTTGATCGCATCTCTGAAATTGCCGATGCGTTTTTAGTTGGGCAACGCCCAATCCAAAGGAGGGTCGATGATTCAGTTGTCTCCATTCGCAACAACGCCCCCTTTATCATTCGCCGTGCCCGAGGATATGCTCCTTCGAGCGTTGCAACTATTCCCTACAAACAACCGATTCTTGCCGTTGGAGCCGATCTCAAAAATACAATATCCCTTGCAATTGAAGGAGAAGTTTTCCTCAGCCAACACATCGGCGATCTCGGCGATCTAGAAACCGACCAAGCATTCACAGAAACCATTGATGACCTATTGAGTATGTACGCCGTCGATCCAGAACAGTTGATCGTCGCCCACGATATGCACCCAGAATATGTCTCCACCCGCCACGCACTGCAAATATCCGCATCCAAACACATCCCAATCCAACATCACGAAGCCCACATCGCAGCAATCTTACTCGAACACAACATGCTCGATCGCAAAATCATCGGCATCGCCCTAGACGGCACCGGCTACGGGCGCGACCAATCTATCTGGGGCGGCGAATTCTTCGTCGGATCAGTTGTCGATGGATTTACTCGTGTTGGGAATCTTTCAACAGTCTCAATGCCCGGCGGCGATGCCGCTGCACGATTCCCAGTACAAGCGGCTGCAGCATACCTTCGCGATGCCGATCCCAAGTTGCTCGAATCAGACCCGTTCGGATTCCCTCAAAGATTTCGTGATGCCCAGGCAATGGTTAAGAGCGACTTGCGTTGTTTCAAATCGAGTTCAGCAGGACGACTCTTCGACGCCGCCGCTGCAATCTGCGGCTTCACCCGAGAATCCTCCTACGAAGGACAAGCCGCCATCTGGCTCGAAAACCTTGCATGGAAATCACAGTCAAAAACCCTGCTCCTTGAAGAGCCAACCCTCGATTCAGCGTTTCTCATCAATCAACTCCTCAATCGAAGACAATCCGGCGATACCCCAGAGAACTTAGCATGGGCCTTCCATGCGACACTCGCCAAGAGCCTTGCCATCTATTCACACACCCTGTCAACTCAGTATGAAACATCCACCGTGGCACTCTCAGGCGGCGTATGGCAAAACGCCCTCCTCACTAAACTCTTCACCGAACAACTCAGACCGGATATGCAACTTCTCACAGCAAGCACCATCCCCTGCAACGACGGCGGCATTTCAGCAGGCCAAGTAGCACTCGTCTCAACATACAACTCAAATGGCCAACCCCCACGGTGACTGTCCCACTTCTGTCCCACTTTTGTAGTCACGAACAGGAATAAACCAGTCCTCGCAAGTGCTTTGAACACAAGAGCTAACGAAATCAAACATCAATTCTGATATATTGCTATGGAACCCGATTTAGAATCACTCCCTCAACGCCTCTATCGCCTCAATGGTTGTGAGGCGATAGCTCGTGCTGCGACCGCCGCCTGGGTTTTGTAGAAGGATGCCGCGTTCGACCATCTCTCGAATATCGCGGAGTGCGGTGTCATTGGAGCATTTGGCGAGCTTTGCGTATTTGGATGTGCTCATGTGGCCTTTGAAGCCGTTGAGCATTCGGTTGATGATTGAGCATTGGCGTTCGTTGACTGGATCTTGATTGATCCATTGCCAGAGCTTGGCTTTGTACATCACAGCCGCCAAGGTTTCTTGGGCACCTTCGACCGCATTGTCCAGGCATGACAAGAACCACTCCAACCAGAAGGTGATATCAAGAGTTCCGCGTTGGGATGATTCGAGCCGGAGGTAGTATTTTTTTCGCTCGGCTTCGATCTGTGAAGACATGCTGTAAAAACGCTCGGGCATGTTGTCTGCGCGTGCAAGTGCCATGTCGGCGATAGCTCGTGCGATGCGACCGTTTCCGTCCTCGAATGGATGAATAGTGACAAACCAGAAGTGAGCGATTGCCGCTTTGATGACGGGGTCGGTCGTTGGTGGTGCGTTGAACCAATCGAGGAACACTGTCATCTCGCCGTCGAGTCGATCTGCAATGGGTGCTTCGTAGTGGACTTTCTCATGATCGATTGAGCCAGAGACCACTTGCATCGCACCGGCTTCTTTGGGCCGCCATGCACCGACCACCATCTTTCTCATTCCACTTCGTCCGGTTGGGAACAACGCAGCATGCCAATCGAAGAGACGGTCCTTGGTCAATAAGGACTCGAAGCCCTGGGTAGCGTCGAGCATCATTTCGACGACGCCCTCGACATCACGCCCGGCTTGAGGCAGTCCAGCAATGTCTAAGCCGAGTCGGCGGGCGTGTGAGGAACGCACCTCATCAGGATTGAGCGGCTCGCCCTCGATGGCGGAGGACTTGACCACATCGTTCGTCAGTGTGGTGAGGCTTGCCTCAGCACGGAGATCGAAGCCCATGGACTCCATCTTGCCGAGCAGCAGCCCCTGCTTGTGGCGTACCGCAGCAAGAGCTGATGCCAAGGTATCCGCGTCCCATAAAACTGAAGCCAATCTGTATTTTCATGGATATACGCCATAATCACCGCTTCTTTTGCGGCGATTGTACACGATATTCACCGCACACGCAAGCGGAACCCCGCACCATTTGCGGCGAATAGACAACCTAATCACCGCATCCGCATTACTTGATATTCCATAAATCTAGGCACTCAAATACAGCCGAGAAGCAATCACCTCATCACAAATCAGGCGATACTAACTCGGATCAGGGGTTTTGGCGTAGCCAATAATGTAGCCAGTTATGAAAATCATATCTCAATTATCCGCCTTCTATGGCCTATGGGCACGATACCGCATAACTACGGATCAGGAGGTTGAGGGTTCGAATCCTTCCGCGCGTGCTTCAAAATGACCAAAGACCCCGCAATTGTGGGGTCTTTGTGTAATATAGTGGATTTTTACTTTCATGCCATCTCAAAGTTCTGATTTAGAACTTGTAGATCGCCTGGAAGTAGTAGAAATCGATATCTTCATCAGCTCCGGTATCGG
>JAESSR010000187.1 GCA_016764015.1 Phycisphaerales bacterium | reverse complement strand
TCGAAACAACACAAGAACAGGCAACCCAGGCCAACGATGCGGCGTTCCGTTTGCTCGAAAACCAGAGCGATCAAGCCAAGCTTACCATCAAGAGCGTATCAAGATCATTGACCCACGCAGCCCAAGCGAATCTCGCCAGCCTCGCGGTGGAAACAAGACTCGGGCAGAATCAGTTGAGCAACATTCCGGTTTCACAAGAGCAAGCTCAAGCGGGTCAACAGGCACAGGATTTGCCCAAGCAGGAAACATCGGGTCCTGCGTTGACAGCTGCTGATGATTCAGAGCCCAACGAGTTTTCGGGCAGAAATCCAGGCTCAAATCGAGATGTCAATGTGACTCGTCCTCAGCTTCAGGTGCAGCACCGAGCGACTCACAACGCTGGATCACAACAGCCTCAAGTTGAACAACAATCGCAAACATATCCAGCTCAAGCCAATACAACACAATCATCGGCTCAGCAGACTGATGCAGCGGGCGTGGTTTCGCAAGCGGCTCCAAATCTACACATCAATGCCGATCAGCAACGCACCACTCGAAACGCGTCGCAGGTTGCAAGCGTTCAGCGGGCACAGTCGAACCAAGCTGTCCGAGCAATAACAAGCATAGATTCGGGCAATATCTCCCAACAACAGCGTGATACGACTCAAGGATCGCTTGTTGAGAACATGAACAAGACAGAGCTTCCCAGCGAAACCAAGCGGGCGAGCGTGCTTGCCCAGGTTCAGCGCGGGCTCGCTTCACTTATGCGATCGGGCGATTCGGAGATGACACTCAAACTCACACCCGGGCACCTCGGCGAGATCCGTATCCAAATAAAAACCAACGGCGATCGACTCGGGATTCGGTTCGAGACAAGCACACAAGAAGCATCCGAGTTCCTCAAAAACAGTGTGAATGAGTTGAGCTCTGCATTGCGATCAAAGGGGATCAGCCTCGAACAGATTCAAATCGATAGAGCACCAACACCCGACGAACCGAATGCCCGCCCGCAAGATGGAGTGGGGCATGCTCCCGATCATCAGCAGGGCGGGCAAGATGCCCAGCGCCATCCCAACGATGGGCACCCAGACCAATCCCCCAATGATCCGTTCGCAGGATTCAACTCGGATCAGAATAATGAATCTCAGGCCGGGCAACCGGAATCTATCTGGAGTCAGATCGGCCTTGATGCCATCGCGTAGCACACAGAGAAAGCAGACACCATGAGCGCCATCCCTTCATTTAACTCCACATCAGCGCCGCCATCAACCGGTGATGCCTTTAGTACACTCACCAGCGGGCAGTTCTTGCAGATTATCTTTACCGAACTCCAGAACCAAGACCCACTCGCGCCAAACGACACCAGCGCGATGCTCGATCAACTCGCGACACTCCGCTCGATCGAGTCAGACACGCAGATCACCAACTCGCTCCAACGCCTTGTCACACAGAGCGAGTTCGCATCGGCCTCATTGCTCATCGGCTCGCTTGTTTCAGGGATTACACTCGACAACCGACGGGTTTCAGATCTGGTCATCTCAGTCTCAATGACACAAGACGGCCCGGTGCTCAATATGTTCGATGGATCGCGGATGTTCTTTCGCAATGTCGATGAAATCGTCGGCCCGATCGATGACCTCGTCGATCCACCAGTTGATGACGACCAGAACGACGACGGTGACATTGATGGCGACGGCGACATCGGAGATGATAATAATAACGGGACAACCAACGACCCGCTGGGCAGCGGTGTCATCGATGCAAACGATGCCACTATTGGTGGCGGGATTATCCCCGGGAGTTCGATTGATCGTCCGGTTCATCCAACAGTTTCGAGTGATGTATAAGTCATCATGAACATATAAAGTTATGAAATCCATCGAGGTCCAACTGCTCGAATCGCTCGCCAGCGGCATTCACCCCATCGAAGTTCTTGGGTCGGACATCCCGATCGGGGAACCAGATTTCGATGCGATGCTCGCTGGCGCGATGATCGGCAAACCTGAAACCCAACTCGGGATTCGCTTTGCGCCATCGGTTTCTGGGCAGTATATTCAATCAGAACAATCGACCATCGCGCGGGCGGTTGATCTTGCCGCGGCGGCCGGAGTTGACCATGCGCTGATCCTGCATAACCAGCGGACTCTGCGCGTTGATGTGCGCAATCGAATCGTGCTTGAGGCGTATCAGGATACAGATCCAAGGGTCATCGATAACATCGATGGGTTTGTTTCGCTAAAAACAAGCGGTTCTGACGGTGAGACACCCGTGCCAGGCCACCCGTCGGCACCCTTGGTCAATCCGGCACGCGTTGTGCGAAATGCATCGCTGGTCCATGCCCTCGCAGGGCGTGCACCCGATTGATTGTTCGATAGATACTGAAAGGAAGTTGTATGGCTCTTACTAGCGCGCTCTTCGCCGGACTCTCTGGGCTCAATGCCCAATCCGCCAGGCTTGATGTCATTGGTAATAATGTCGCCAATGTGAATACGACCGCCTTTAAAAGCTCACGGATTCTCTTTGAATCGCTTTTCTCACAAAGCCTGGGCTTTGGCACAAGCCCGAGTGAACTCCGTGGTGGTTCAAACCCGAAGCAGATCGGCAACGGCGTCGCCATTGCAGGGATTCAACGAGATTTCAGCGCGGCTGGGTTTACCGGCACGGGTGATCTGCGAGACATGGCGATTGATGGCAACGGATTCTTCCTCGTTCAACGGGGTGGGTCTACCTTCTATACAAGAGCGGGCGCATTCCGCCAAGACTCCGACGACAACCTCGCAACAGTTGGAGGCCAGAAACTCCTTGGGTATGCGGTCGATGACCAGTTCAATATCTTGACCGGGCAACTCGTCCCGATCAACATCCCGGTCGGCAAGCAAACAATCGCTGAAGCAACCAGGAACATCGCACTCGTTGGCAATCTCAACAAAGACGGCGACATCCCAACCCAAGGCTCGATCATTGATCTGATGGGCACCGAGACCGTTGGGTTCTCTGCGATTGGCGGCGGGTTCATCACATCGACCACACCATTGGCAAGCATCGAAGACCCGGATCTCCCCGGCTCTGGTACACCCGCGTTCGCGGCTGGGCAGACGATTAACTTCCGAGGCACCAACGGCGCAACACGCGGCGGCACCGATCTGCCAGATGCAACATTCGCCATCACCGCAAGCACAACAGTCCAAGACTACATGGATTTCCTTGCATCGACCATTGGTATTCAAAACACTGGTGTCGCCAACCCAGACGGCAACACGCCGGGCGTGACGGTTGATCCGGCGACGGGGATCATACAGATTGTGAGCAATACCGGCTCGGTCAACGACCTTGTGATTGCACCCGGAGATATCGAACTGCTCGATGCATCAGGCGCATCGATCGGTGCACCATTCGCCACTTCAAAGTCAGCAACTGCCGACGGCGAGAGCTTGCGGACAACGATTGTTGGGTTTGATTCACTTGGTGCAGAGGTCTCAGTAAATATCACGATGGTGCTCGATTCAACCCCCGATTCAGGACCCATCTGGCGGTACTATGTCGATTCAGAAGATGAGTCGTCGCCCGGCTTTGCACTCACTAATGGCACGCTGTCATTCGATAACAACGGGCAGCCTGATCCCGATAACTCCGAAATCACACTGACTGTTGATCGATCCAACACGGGTGCAGATCCATTGCTCAGTTGGTCGGTTCAGTTCCTCTCTGACAAGGGCAATACGACATCACTCGCTGCGTCGCCTTCGAGTATGATCGGATTGACACTCGACGGGCTTCCTCCGGGAACGCTCCAGTCGTTCGCAGCGGGTGAAGACGGCGTGATCTTTGGGCGATTCTCAAACGGTGCTGTGAAAACAATGGGGCAGGTCGTCCTCGCCAACTTCACGAACCCCGCGGGGCTCATTGATGAAGGGGGCAACATGTTCACCACCGGGCCAAACTCAGGACCAGCGTCCGTAGCGCCTCCAGGGCAACTCGGGCTCGGCGGGCTCGTTTCAGGTGCGCTCGAGCTCTCAAATGTTGATCTCGGTGAAGAGTTCACCAACATGATCTTGACATCGACCGGCTATTCAGCCTCATCGCGTGTGATTCGGACAGCCGACGAGCTCATGCAGCAGTTGTTGGTCTTGGGCCGATAAGTTGACAAGATGAGCAAGGTCAAGGAGCGAAGATGATATTGGTGACAAGACTCAATGGGCAGGAGTTCGTGCTCAATGCTGAGCTGATCAGGACGATCGAGGAAAGTCCTGACACGATTATCACATTGATCTCCGGCGAGCATCTCGTGGTGAAGGAGCCGAGCAAGGAACTCGTGAGAAGAGTCATCGAGTTTGAGCGATCCCTGCGTCGATTGTGTGCCCCGGCGTAGAAACAGCGTCCGAATATCTCAATTACACCCCTCTAATCCACCGAATCCAATGGTGTTGATAAAGAGTATCCCCTGCACCGACGATATCTGGAATATGTGTTGGCTGCTCGGATGCTTATTCAACACATGGAGGATTTGCGGTGGATCTAGCTACTGTCATTGGACTTGTTGTCGCACTACTTTCGGTTGCGCTTGCGATTGTGCTCGGGGGAGACCCTACGGCGCTTATCAACATCCCTTCGGTTGTTGTAGTCTTCGGCGGCGCAACCGGCGCGGTGATCTGTGCATTTCCACTCGCCAAAATTCTCAAGGTTCACACCGTAGTTCTTAAATCTTTTTTCAATGACACATCAGACATCGGCGAGGTCATCACCGATCTTGTCAAGTTTGCCGAGATCGCTCGACGCGAAGGTATCTTGAGCCTCGAAAATCATCTCGGTGATATGAAAGAAGAGTTTGTCGTTCGTGGAATCAAAATGGCTGTAGACGGCACCGACCCTGAACTCATCCGTGTCATCATGGAGACCGAACTCGAAGGGCTCATGGAACGCCACATGAACGGCAAAATGATCTTGGATCAGTTCGCCAAGTATGCACCCGCATTCGGGATGATCGGCACGCTCATGGGATTGATCTTCATGCTCGGTTCAATGGATGATCCGGCTTCGATTGGCCCAAGTATGGCTGTCGCGCTGATTACAACACTCTACGGTGCGGTGATCGCCAATGTGTTCGCAGGCCCGCTCGCCGACAAACTCTATTCCAACGATCAGCAGGAAATCCTGCTCAAAACAGTCATCATCGCGGGTGTCATGTCAATCCAGTCGGGTGACAACCCACGCGTTGTCGAGAGCAAGTTGTTGACATACCTACCTCCATCTGAACGGGCAGGCGTTTCGTCAGAAGCAGCATAATGTCGAGTGCCGGGCAAGTGGGGTAAGGAGAATCATCGATGCCTAAGAAAAAAGAAGCACCCAAAGCAGAAGTCCCAGAATGGGTACTGACATTCGGCGATCTGATGTCGTTGCTGCTGTGCTTCTTCATCTTGCTCGCGGCTTTCTCTGAGATCAAAAAGCCTCGCGAGTATCAAGATGTGATCGAATCGATTAACGATGCAATGGGTGCAAGCGGGGGGATGGGTCTCGCTCATATCATGGAACGGCTTGATAACTCCATGATCTCAGATCGCGACGAGCGAGCTCGCCGAGACGGCAATAAGAAAAGCACCGACGAGAATGTTGATCCAAATGTCCCAGGCAAAGAATCACAGGTCAGTATTGTCCAAGAGGGTGCCCGCCACGCGATCGGTGCTTCGATTATTTTCGAGCCCGGAAGCTACGAACTCACCAAACGCGATCAAGATTTGATCCGTACGCAGATCGCACCCAAGATCCGAGGGCTCAAGTACATCTGCCCGATCGTTGGGCACGCTTGGGGCGTCGAAGAGAAACGCTCAGGATATGGATTCGATGAACTGGCGTATAGAAGAGCTCAGGCGGTAAAAGATTATCTGGTCCTTGAAGGTGGGGTGGATCCAACGATTCTGCGGGTTGAATCAGCGGGGAACACCGAACCTATGGAGATCGGGCAAGACGGGGATTCAAATCGCCGAGTTCAGATATATCAAACCGGGCGCACGGTTGGGCAGACCCATCCAGACCCGAACTTTACCGGCGCCGGCGGCTAACGCTTTGAGCACTGCGAGGATGAACCATGGCTGACGAAGAAACCAAAGCAGAAGCAACCGAAGAGGGTTCAGATGAATCCAAAGCCGGCGGCGGCAAGCTCAAGGTAATTATTATTGTCGCTGTGATGATGATTGCAGAAGGCGCTGGCGTTTTCCTGCTCGTTTCATCGATGGGCGGCCCAAAGATGGCCGACGCGACTGAGCTCGAAGGGCTCGAAGGTACCGGCGAAGAAGCGCCCGTCGAGCTCCCGCTCGTCGAAGAACGATTCCAAAATATGCAGACCGGTCGTGTCTGGGAATGGCGCGTCCAGATATTCCTGCGAGTGCGACAGAAGAATGTCGATGAGATCACCGCCATCATGGAGCGTGATCCAGCGACCATCAAAGAGGGAGTGGCGCTTATATTCCGCAGGGCACAAGATCGTCATCTGCGCGAGCCCGGGCTCGAGACAATCACCCGCCAGCTCACGACTTATCTCAACGAGATATTCGGGCTCGATGCCGACGGCTTGCCACGGATCGATCGCGTGATTATCCCCGAGTGCAAGGGCTTCCCCGCCGACGCATAAGCCGATGGAACATCGAATAAGAAGCATAATTTGCGCATGAAGAAACATGTGCGCGGTACGCGCAAAAGTTGGACATTGCGATGACCCCGGGCCGATAACCATTCTGTCAGCGATCGGTGTGGTTGCTGTGCGCCGGTTGACAATGGAATCCCCGCATGTCTGATGATATTGAAAACAACGCAACGCCCGAAGAAGATCAGCCCGAGTCTCAATCAGAGGATGCGCAAAATGAAAATGCGCAACCCGATGGTGAGCAAGTGAATGCGGCTGATATCGTCGGCGAAGACGCTGATATGACCCCCGAAGAGGCCGAGACCCTCGCTGCCGCGATGGCCGCGATCAATCAGGTTGAGGGCGGTGAGACCAAAGCCGAAGAAGAGCCTGAGATGACCCCCGAAGAGGCTGAAACACTCGCTGCTGCCATGGCGGCGATCAATCAGGTGCAGGGTGTCGCTGATTCCGTTGCCCCAGCCCAGCCTACTGATAATGCTCAGCCGTTCGAATCGCCCGTCTTTGCTGACGATTCTCCATCGGTGCCCAAAGAAGGAATGGAACTCCTCTCTGATGTACAGATGGATGTTCGTATCGAACTCGGTAGGGCCACGATGTATGTCGAGGATGTGCTCAAGCTCAGCGATGGCGCTGTCGTTGAGCTCGACAAACTCGCTGGTGACCCGGTGGATGTCTTTGTCAACGATCGCAAAGTTGCCAGAGGCGAAGTGCTCGTGCTCAATGATCTCTTTTGTGTTCGTATCAGTGAAATCATCGATATCAGCGCGAACGAAGATTGACGAATCAGCAAGCGGTCGATACGCTCTGCCACAATAGACGGAGGATCCGTCTAGCAACCAGCCAAGGATGGCGATATGCAGATCAAAAAAAAGAGAGCCCTTCGGCTCATACAGCTCGTAGTCATCGGCTCGATCGCATCATGTGTCAATGCGCAGGTTGGCCCGAGCCCGAGCGAGATTCCACAAAGGCTCGTCCCCCAATCACAGCAGGCTCAAGCAGGTCAGTCGCCGTCGAACAGCGCTTCGATCCGCAGTGCCATCGACGATATCCTCATCGCAAACGCTGCCGGGGCATCATCCGATTCTGCAGTGGAACCGGGCATTGGCTCGACTGGTCTTGCGCGTGATACACATACCGGGCTCGGCTCAAAGCCGATCGGTCAGCCAGCGACACGGACAACCCTCATCGGAGCTTCAGAATCTGACGAAGGATTTGCATTTGTCGATCAAGGCTATCTCCAGACCATCGTTGCTCTCGGGGGTGTGCTGCTGTTGATCCTCGGGCTCGGGCAAGTCTACAAGCGTCTGGCTCGATCACAAGGCGGGCTCGCTGGGCAACTGGGCGCAGGCGGGAGTGCCCCTTCGGGAATCATCGAAGTCATAGGCCGCTACCCAGTCTCCAAAGGCATGACGCTCGTGGTGCTCAAGTTCGATCGCCGAGTCTTGCTGCTTTCTCATGGGGCTTCAAGCAAGGGCAAGGGCGGTAAATCAGCCTCGATGGAAGTTTTGTGCGAGCTCACAGATCCAGAAGACATCGCATCGATCCTGCTCAAGTCACGCAGCGCAGAGGGCAACTCGATCGCTCAATCCTTCGAGCAGACTTTGCGTGAAGCCGACGACTTGACCGACGATCACCTTCGTCAGACAGAAATCGGATATTCGGAGGTCAATCCAGTCCGTTTCCCAACTCAGCGAACACAACCTGTGCGGACAATCACGACCGATGAAGGTGACCGTGCAGAGCTGTGGTCATCCGGGCAAGATTCCCGTGCGGCTGCCGGCGTGCTCCGTAAACGACTCGCATCGATGCGACGGGAGCAGCAGCATTGACTCAATCCAGCCGTGCCATTTTGTGTGCTTTGGTGCTGATGATTTCGAGTCATCAGCTGTTCGCTCAAGGGTTTGGGCCAGTGCCGCCATCAAGTCAACCGGTTGTGACCCAACCTTTGTCTGCGAATCCAGGCTCTGCTCGACCAGGTTCATTTCAGCCGGGCTCGCTTGATGAGTTCAACCCGCTGAACCTGCTCAATGATGCGGGGCTGTTGATCCAAGGAGCGAACAATCTTGGGGCTGGCGTAAACCCGGCTTCACCATCTGCTTCAAACGATGAGCGAGGCGGGGTTTCGGTCGCTATCAACATCATGCTGTTGTTGACGGTGATCGCTCTAGTCCCGTCGATCATGCTGATGACGACCAGCTTTGTACGCATCATGGTGGTGCTCGCGTTGCTCCGCCAGGCGATGGGCACCCAATCACTCCCGCCAGCTCAGGTTGTGACAGGTTTGGCGTTGTTTATGACCATGCTCGTCATGAAACCAACCGTTGATCGCATCTGGGCCGACGCGGTAGTGCCCTACCAAAACGGCGATATCCGTGATATGGATGTACTCTGGGAGCGTGCATCGAATCCGATGCGTGATTTCATGTTCGATCAGATCGAAGCAACAGACAACTGGTCGAGCCTGTACATGATCCTCAACTATCAGGGGATCGATACTTCAGAACCAGAATCAATCACCCGTGCAGACATCTCGACGACTTCGCTGATCCCGGCGTACATGCTCTCAGAGCTCAAGGTCGCGTTCTTGATGGGGTTCCGCGTGTACTTGCCGTTCCTCGTGATTGATATGGTGATCGCAAGTTTACTTATCTCGATGAGCATGATGATGTTGCCGCCTGTGATGATCTCGCTTCCATTTAAGCTCATGCTCTTGTGATGGTTGATGGATGGTCATTGATCGTCGGGAGTCTGCTCGAGAGCTTCGTTCAAGAAGGTGCCGGGCCGCGTGCAAGCGCGGTGACCGCTTCGATGGTTGGGATATTGCCAATCCTGATGATTTGTAAAGTGATCCATCCGCCATCGCATGATCCGAACAATCAAGCAGATCCAAAGCTTCGTGGAGTTTCAAATGGTCTATGACGAATCATCAATTCAACTGATCCGTGACGCGTTGATGGTGACGCTCAAGATCGCAGCACCGCTGCTGATGGTCGGGATGATCATCGGGTTGCTTGTCAGTCTAGTCCAATCGATTACCTCCATCCAAGACCAGACCCTGACCTTCGTGCCCAAGCTCATCGGGGTGATTGTTGTCGCCATCGTATTGCTCCCATGGATCATCGGACGGATTATCATTTTCACTTCCGAGATGCTGCAGCTGTTTTAATCCGTTGTTTCATGTCCGCTAAGGGGGATCGTTGACCAATATTGACTCCATCTTGGCGCACGGCATCCCGTTCCTGATGGTCCTCACTCGGATCACCGGGTTGTTTCTTTTTACGCCTTTGGTGACAAGCACCACGATTCCAACCGTGTACAAAGCGTTGCTCTCGTTCATGTTTGCTGTTGCGATTTACCCGTTCGTCCCCCTTGCAACGCTTCCTGAGACCATCGATCTGATATCTTTGGCGCCGATGCTCATGACCGAGCTATTGATCGGGGTCATCATCGGTTTGATCGCGGGGATACCGATGATGGCGATCCAGATGGGCGGGTACATCATGGGATACCAGATGGGGCTCTCGCTTGCCCAGTCGTTTAACCCAGAGCTCGATACCAACTCGAGTGTGATCGGGCAGTTGCTCTTTTTCTTGAGTATCTTCATCTACATTTCCGTAGGCGGCTTTGAAACGATCTTTATGATCCTTGCCGATTCATTCCACACCATCGGCTCAGGCACCTTTAGCGTTGGTGATACCCCATTGGAGCTTTTGCTCAATGTGCTCAATACCGGGTTCGAGCTCGCGATCCGTGTCGCGTCACCGATCATGGGCGTGGTCTCGATGTTGATGATCGCGATGGGGTTCATTATGAAGACCATGCCTCAGATCAATATCATGAGCGTCGGATTCTCGATCCAGATTCTCGCGGGTCTGAGCATCCTCGCGTTGCTCATCGCGAGCGTTGGTTTAATCGCCGGCGACGAGATGGTCCATGTGCTCGAACTGATCAACTCATGGGTTCAGAGCTTTGCGATGATCGGGGTGCGTCATGGATGATCTCGGCGAACGCACCGAAGACCCAACCGGAAAAAAACTGAGCGATTCCCGTCAGAAGGGACAGGTCCCCAAGAGCCAAGATCTCTCAGGTGCGTTCTCACTTCTGGGCGGGCTGATTATCTTCCTCGTATTCGGATCAACGATCTCAGCGATGTTTGCACGGGTCATGAAGGCTACGCTTGGCGGTGCGATATCAGCAGATATTGTCTCAGTGGAATCAATCTACAACGCGACGAAGGTCGCAGCGTATGAAGGAATGACAGTGGTTTTTCCCATCCTGATTCTCGCAGCAATCGTCGCGTATCTGGGCAATTTTATTCAGGTGGGATGGCTGATCTCTGCCGAGCCGATCCAGCCAAAGCTCAACAAACTTTCGCCGAAGAGTGGAATCAAACGCATCTTTGGGATGCGTGGACTCGTCAAAACGGTCGTCAATGTACTCAAACTGGTCATTTTGATCGTGGTCTCTTGGTTGTTTATCCGCTCGCATATGGACGAGATCGCTTCTCTCCCTAGGCTCGCTGCGATGGAAGCGCTCAACGCGATTCTCCGATTGGTCTTTCATCTCGCGATGATATTGGCGATCTTGCTGTTGTTCTTGGCAGTGATCGATTACTTGTACCAACGATTTCAGCACACCAAAGACCTGCGGATGAGCAAGCAAGAGGTCAAGGACGAACGCAAGTCGATGGAAGGCGATCCGATGCTCAAAGGTCGTCGTTTGCAGATGGCACGCGAGATTGTGATGCAACAACTCGGGAATAATGTGCCTCAGGCAGATGTGATCGTCACGAACCCGACTCACTTCTCAGTCGCAATCAAATACGACCCTGACACAATGGGCGCTCCGAAGATTGTCGCCAAAGGGGCGGACTTGATCGCGTTTCGGATTCGCCAGATCGCTCGCCAAAGTGATGTGCCGATCGTCGAACGCCCCCCTTTGGCGCGTGCGCTCTATTGGGGGCTCGAGGTCGGGCAAGAAGTGACACTCGAACACTACGAAGCGGTCGCCGAGCTTCTGGCATTCGTCTACCGCATCGATGGCAAGATGGAGAAGCGAATGAATCTGAAAAATCGATCACAAACCCAAGCACAGGAACCCGTAGGCGTATAGCCTGTACTCAATCAACCGGTTGAAGCTACACGGATGTAGGAGACCAAGACAAGCGTGCCCGATCAGCAGCAAAATACAATCGAATTTCCAGCATGGATACTCAAGGTCGCCCAACTACGATCGTTGATTGTGCCCATTGGCTTTGTGCTGCTGATATCGGTGCTCCTGGTGCCCTTGCCACCGGCGATGCTCGACATCATGATCTCGCTCAATATATCGCTGGCGGTCATCGTGCTGCTGACAACGCTGTACATGAAACGGGCACTCGAGTTCAGCGTTTTTCCTTCATTACTCCTTGCTACCACACTGCTTCGGCTCGTGCTCAACATCGCCTCGACGCGCCTGATCCTCACAGCCGATGCGGCGAGCCCTGAAGAGGCTGCCGGGGTTGCGGGCAAGGTCATCAGCGCGTTCGGGTCCTTTGTCGCAGGCGATTCACTCTTCGTCGGCGTGATCCTCTTCGCGATCCTGATGATTGTTCAGTTCATGGTCATCACCAAGGGTGCGGGTCGAATCGCAGAAGTCGCTGCGAGATTCACGCTCGATGCCATGCCCGGCAAACAGATGGCGATCGACGCCGAGCTTTCCAACGGCATGATCAACGAGACCGAAGCCCGTGAGCGCCGAGATGAAATCTCACGAGAGGCGGATTTCTTCGGTGCCATGGACGGTGCGTCGAAGTTCGTCAAAGGCGACGCGGTCGCCGGGCTCATCATTACCGCGATCAATATTGCCGGCGGCTTCGCGGTGGGCACGGTCGAACGCGGATGGCCTACGGGTCAATCCGCTGAGGTCTTCACACGCCTGACCATCGGTGATGGTTTGACCTCGCAGGTGCCCAGTTTTATTATCTCGATGGCTGCGGCCCTCATCGTCACCCGCTCAGGCGACAAGAACGAACTGAGTATGGAACTCACCTCCCAGCTCACCTCACAGCCCGTCGGCATGATGATCACCGCTGGTTTCCTCGCGGCACTTTCATTTACGCCGCTGCCAACCATCCCGTTGTTAATGACTGCGGTGGGCATTGCTGGTGTTGCCTTCGCCATGATGCGATTAACCAAGTCTCGCAAATCAGTAGCGATACAGCAAGAGATTTCCGAAGCTTCCGCCAAGCCGATCGAAGCACCACCGGTTGAAGACCTGCTCAAGATCGATGTGCTTGAACTCGAAGTCGGGTATGGCTTAGTCCCTTTGATCGACACCGCTCAAGGCGGGGATCTGCTCGATCGGATCAGCGCTGTTCGCCGTCAGCTCGCTGTTGAGCTTGGATTGGTGATGCCTCCGGTTCGTATCCGTGACAACATGCAGCTTGCGCCAAGCGAGTATCGTGTTAAAATCCGAGGCAACACCGTCGCAGCTGGGGTTGTCGAGCCCAGCAAACTCATGGCGATGGATTCCGGGCTCGTCACCGATACCATCGAAGGCATCCCGACCAAGGAACCAGCGTTCGGGCTCGATGCGATCTGGATTGAGCCTCAACTCCGTCCACGCGCCGAAACCATGAACTACACCGTGGTCGATCCCACAAGCGTGCTCGCAACGCACATCACCGAAATAGTGAAGACCTATGCCGACGAACTGCTCACCCGAGAAGAGGTCAACAACCTGCTCGAAGGGCTTAAAGAAAAGGCCGGCAAACTCGTCGAAGAAACTATCCCGGCGATTATTAAGACCGGGGAGCTTCAAAAAGTGCTGCAATCCTTGCTGCGTGAACGAGTCCCGATCAGAGACATGGAAACCATCCTTGAGACACTCGCCGATTGGGGTACGAAAACGAAGGACATGGATGTGCTCGTCGAGTATGTCCGCAACGGGCTCCGTCGAACAATTTGCTCAATGTATGTCGCTCCCGATGATACGGGCGAGCAGATTCTGTACTGCGTGACGCTCGATCCGGGTCTCGAAGATCAGATCAACGCGTATATAGATCGCGGCGGGCAGGGAACAACTTTGAACATGCCCGCACGCATTGCGCGTGAAATTGCGACCAAGATTGCAGACGGTTTGAACTTGGTGGGGGCGCGTGGCGGGTTGCCGGTGGTGATTGCATCGCCTCAGGTCCGCAACGCGGTCTGGCAAGTTATTGAGCCGCATGTTCCTGTCGTTGCGGTACTTGGGTACAACGAGATCGTGCCCGGGATCAATGTTGAATCAGTAGCATTGATCACTCCGGTTGGTCAAGACAACGCAGGACAACACCCTGTTGGGGCTGGGAGTTCGCCTCAGGTGGTTGCATAAAGATAAAGATGACAAGGATCGATGCCCTCAGCGGGTGGTGCATCGGGCTTTGATCGTGTACAGTGGTCATGGATTGAACATCCTCTTAGATGAGCGGATGAATTATGCATGCTCTGAGCGCACAGCTCTGCGCCAGCCAGGACGGCCAAATGAAGCTTAAAACATATACCGCAGAAACCATGGCCCAAGCACTTGCCCATGTCCGCAAGGACCTGGGTAAAGACGCGATGATCCTCCATACCCGCAGCTTTCGGGTTGGCTCATGGTTCGGGCTTGGCGGCAAGACGATGGTCGAGATCACCGCATCGTCTTCTGCCAAAGCGACCAAGTCGAACTCGCCAAGGCTTATGCCCCGGGTTGCGACTCAGCGGACTCAGCTGCAACCCGCACAGCCACAACCCGTTGAATCCAAACCACTTGAGCGTGAGCCTGAGATCGTGATTCAACGCGGACGCACCGTGACGCGTCAGCGACTTACAGTTGATGCCCCTGCTGTTCAAGTTGCTCAGGGCGTATCAGCATCGGATTCCGAATCGGATGATCGTGGGCTCGCCGGGCGCGATGCACTCTTTTCGAGCGATGCCCCTCCACAGACACCAACGAGAGGGTCTACCAAAGATTCATTGCGAATCCCTGCCAACACGCCTTCACGATTTGCAAATCAACCCGTTGCCTCGGCGATGATCACCAATACTAACTCTTTCCCTCGCCAACCCATCGCTCAACAAGTCGCTCAACAAATCGAACCCAAGCCAACACCTCGCCAAAGCTCAAAGCCTGTGGGTGAATCTTCGACGACGAAGATAGGTGCACAGACTGCTACCCAGGCTGATGAGCAAACCAACGATCAACTGCGATCTCAGATCGAGACCCTCTCCAAAATGATGGGGCAGGTGCTCGAATCGACCCGCAAGACCGCCGTGGCAGTCGGAACAGGCAAAGTTGACGGCGTTCTTCCCAGCGGCGAGATGCCGGCTCCGCTCTTCGCTCTCTATGCAAAAATGATGGATAATGATGTCCCTGTGGATTTGGCGGACAAACTCGTCGGTTCTGTCCGCGATCGGCTCGATGCGGTTGAACTCAAAGACGCATTGATCGTCCGCCAAGCCTTATTACGGGCGATTGAAGCAACAATTTCCACACGATCTGAGTCTTTGCTGACTATTGATCACCATTCGTCCACAGGTCGTCCACGCGTCATCGCACTCGTCGGCCCGACCGGTGTTGGTAAAACGACAACCGTTGCTAAGCTCGCTGCTACATACAAGTTGCGCCACGGCAAGAATGTTGGGCTCATCACCTCGGACACCTATCGGATCGCTGCAGTCGAGCAGTTGAGAACCTACGCGGGCATCATTGGGCTGCCCCTCAAGGTTGCCAACTCCCCAGAGGAACTCAGCCGATCAATCGAAGAACTCAGTGATTGTGATATCGTGGTGATTGATACCGCTGGGCGATCACAGAACAACGCCAAACGGCTCGGGGAACTTGCCGAGTTTACCAAAGCGGCGAACCCTGATGAGACACATCTCGTTTTATCCACAACCGTTGGGGATAATGTTCTGCGAAAGACTGCAGAAAGATTCAAGGCTTTGGGCCCTGACAGGTGTATCCTTACCAAGCTTGATGAAGCGGTGACCACCGGCCCAATCGCGGGTCTCTCCGACCGGATCGGTCTGCCGCTAAGCTTTATTACCGTCGGCCAGGAAGTGCCAGACGATTTAGAGCCCGCCCGCGCAGATAGATTGGCGCGGTGCGTGCTCGACGGCCCGGAAGCCGTGGTAGGGAGATGGAGCGAGGATAACGGATGAGCCAAGCAGTTTCGGCACACAACTCCAACCCGCATGATGGTCCAGGTGGATCGAATCAAGCAGGGCACGCCAGCGTTGACGACCAAGCGTCTCGGCTGCGCGAGCTTGTGAGTTCTTTGGGTCAGCCAAGCGTTGAAGAGTTTGCACAAGACACCAGCAAACTCACGCCTCCGGTTCGCCGAATCCCGATCGTTGCGATTGCCTCAGGCAAAGGCGGCGTTGGCAAAACAAACACCTCGGTGAACCTTTCGATCGCCCTCGCTAAACACAACCGAAGAGCCATGCTCCTCGATGCAGATATCGGATTGGCCAATGCCGATGTGTTGTGTGGGTTGATGCCCAAAGCAAGGCTTGAATCAGCGGTCGGCGATAGCGCATCATTCTCGCTCGAAGACCTCGCGATCGACGCACCCGGCGGATTCCGTTTGATTCCTGGCTCGGTCGGGATCGGACGCGTCGGCGAACTCGACGAGGGTGAGCGATCCGTGTTGCTCGATCGGCTCAATGATCTCCACGAATACAACGATATCATCATGATCGACACCAGCGCTGGGCTTGGTCCATCGGTGACTGCTTTTATTGATGCAGCCGATGCGTGCCTGATGGTGGTGACGCCCGAACCAACAAGTATTGCAGATGCCTACGCCTTGATTAAAGTGCTCGTGGCGCAGAGTTCAGATCAACCCGGGCACAAGCTGCCGACGCTGGCATTGATTGTGAATCAAGCGGTCAACGAGAAAGAAGCCCAAGCGGTACACACACGGATATCCGGCGTGTGCGATCGGTTCCTCGGGTATCAGCTCCCGATGATCGGGTACATCCGCCGTGACAAAAAGGTGATCAAAGCGATCAAGGCGAGGACGCCTTACATGATTGATTCACCAAAGTGCAACGCGTCTCGGGATATGGGTGAGTTGGCTGCGTCGCTCATCGAATGGCTCGGGATCGAAGGGCGGGCGAGTGCTGCCCCGCGTCGTCGATTCTTTGGGCGGAGCTGAGCTGACACAAAGTACACATGTTGAAAATGAAGCCCTGCGAGAGTGGGGGCATGGGTTGTTTTGGCGTGCTGATTGCGATGATGTCCATTGGTGTGATTTGCTGCGCAGATTATGCGCCAAAGTTGTCTCTCAAGTGCAACTGTGATCGGATTCTTGCCGATGGAGATTGAATAATGGCTGAGAGTTCAGATATTGAAATCCTCGATGACAACTGGGTCGATGGGAGCAAGATCGATCCCGGGGAATACCTCGCCGATGTATCTTCCAAGCTCATTTCAGGGGTGCTGGGGCTGATGGGGTTCTCGACCGCCCTGATGATCGGCTTGCTTGCTCAGAACCCTGCATCGGTGACGATCGGGCGGGCACTGATCGCGATGTTTGTGTGTGCCTTCATCGGACGGATGTTGGGGGTCGTTGGCGAGGTGTGTGTGCGTGAGTTCGTGAGCACCTATAAGCACAACCGCCCTGAGCCTGAGAAGCCCAAAGAACTCGTTGCGCTTGATGACACGAAAAAAGCACACCAGACAGTGATGAGCACTTTGAAAAAAGCTGCATAAAAAGAATATGTTTGCTACCACATTGCTGCTCTTGATTCGATATACTGGTGTTGGCTTGGGCAAGGATCGCTCTCGCCGACAGTTTCACAGTTGTTCCCGAGTGGATTTCATGCTATCGGACGGATCACCCTGATCAGCGTCCAATAGATGGGGCTCGATTTTAAGCTCGGGTATTTACAACTTGTGTCAAGGGTCAAGGAGCCGACCAATGACTGCGATGAGATCAAAGTATTCATCACGCAGCTCAGTAGAGCATGCGAGACCAAGCAACCTGCCAACGCAGTTTGACGATATCCCTATGCCTGATATTTGGCGGATGTACAAGGATGAGCCGAGCGATGAGCTCCGCAACTTTCTGATCGAGACCTTCTTGCATCTCGTCAAGTACAACGCAGAGCGCATCTACAAGCGATTGCCCGACGAGGTTGATCTCCAGGACTTGATGTCCGCGGGGCTCTTTGGGCTCATGGATGCGATCAATGCGTACGACCTTGAACGCGGGGTCAAGTTTGAAACATATTGTGCCCAGCGGATCACGGGCGCGATTCTCGATGAGCTTCGTTCGATGGACTGGGTGCCTCGCTTGGTGCGTCATCGCACATCGAAGGTCGAAGCCGCCAAGCAACAGATCCAGATGGAGTTTGGACGCAAGGCGACGGACAAAGAAGTCGCCAATCGTCTTGAGATTGATAAGAACGAGTTTGTCAAGTTCAAGAGAGACTCAAGCTCGGTTTC
>JAESSR010000186.1 GCA_016764015.1 Phycisphaerales bacterium | reverse complement strand
GGGATGTTGGCGTTGTGCATGATGAATCTTTCTAAATGTGTGTATGTATATATGTGTGTTTGGTGGGGAGTTGATTAGGCGGTGAAGTAGCCGGTCATTTGGTAGCCTACGAAGATGAAACCAGCGGCCATGAGGACGGTGTTTGCGGCGTAGGCGTGTTTCATAAAGCCTTTGGATTTTCGCCAGTAGCCCATGACAATGAGGATGGCGGCGAGTGCGAGGATTTGTCCGACTTCTACACCGATGTTGAATGAGATGAGGTTGAGGAGGAGCCCGTCGGGTGAGATTTTATATTCGAGGATTTTGGTTGCGAGTCCGAAGCCGTGGAATAAGCCGAAAATGAGTGTTGCGGCTTTGGTGTTCGGTTGGAATCCGAACCATCGTTGGTACGCGCCCATGTTGTCGAGTGCTTTGTAGACGATGGAGAACCCGATGATGGCGTCGATGATGTAGGCGTTGATTGAGATTTCGAGGAGGACGCCGCCGAGGAGCGTCACGATGTGACCCACTGCGAAGAGCGTCACATAGATGGAGACATCTTTGAGTTTGTAGAGGAAGAAGATGACGCCGAAGAGGAAGAGGAGGTGGTCGTACCCGGTCATCATGTGCTTGGCGCCCAGGTACAAGAATGGGAAGGGCATCGGGCCTGTGGATTCCTGGATGTACCCTTTGTCGCCGGCGGTGACGCCGTGGGCGAATGCATCGGGAGCGAAGGCGGCGATGCAGATGAGAATGGCGAAAAGGAGGAAGTGTTTGTTATTGAATGTGGGTTTGATGTGTAGGGTCATATGGGTGGTTCGAAAGATGAGGCGGATGTACCTGTTGGGATTGTAGCGAGTATGCGTGTGCTTGGTGTATGTGAAGATCGTCTGTGAAAGGTTTACAGATTTATGGTATAGTTGAGTTTCCGCTTGTTTGAATGAAAGGAAAGATATGTTTGGTGAACTGTTTTTGATGATGTTGCCTTGGATTCCGGCGTCGATGCTGGTGTTGTTTTTCTTTGTTGCCATCAATGTGCTGTATCGGGCGCTGTCTGTGCCTTCGGGGTTTGACAAGGAAAATGACGGTCACTGCGCGGCTTGTGGATATGTGCTGGGTTCGTTGAGTGATCAACGGTGTCCGGAGTGCGGGGTTGATCTGCTCAAGGGCGGGTTGATTACGCGACGGATGTATATTCAACTTCGTGGGTCGAGTGCGGGGGCTCTGGCGGCTTGGACTGTGTTGTTCTTTTCCTTTGCCGGAACAGCGTTGGCGATCTGGGGAGGGGTGGTTCAATCTAAACAGTTGATGAACACCGCCTTTGGTGGGATGAGCAACTACACACAGATTGCTTCGTATGGTCCTGAGACGAGTTGGGACGATGAGGCGCGTGAGATACTGGGCGAGACCTTTACGGCACGGATTGAAGTCGCGGTTGATTCGATGAGTCAGCAGCAAGTTGGTGATGTTGTGCTTGTGCTGGAGATGCCTGATGGGAGAGAGTTCACGCTTGAGATTGATGAAGACTTTGCGTGGGTGCTCAAGGATGAGAAGGTAGAGGAGATTTCGTCTGGAGATCAACTCAATGCCGATGTGATCGATGATCTTTTTTCACTCGGCGGGTTTGATTCGAGCGACGAAATCTATCGTTCATTTTCAGGGCAACTTTTTGTTCTTGTTGAGATAGCAGTTGATGACGGTGTGAATGGGCTACAAATGGGCGGGGCAACGAAGCTTATGAAACTTCAACGCGGAAACGATCCGAGCATGAACTTGAGTGATTATGGTTGGAACACGAACTATGGGACAACTCCGACGACAACGAGTTTTTCATTGTTTCCTTCGATGTCGTTTTCTACATGGAGTCCGATTCTGTATACCTTCTTGGTGTTGGCATGTATTTATGCCGTGGGGATTGTGTTTATTCTTCGGCGGCGTGGGAAGCTGCTGAAACTTGGGCGGTATACCACAGCGACATCGATTGAATAAAAGATCATTCAGGTTGATAGATGCCCTTGGCATTCAAGATATGTGCAATTGCTTCACGCGCAGCGCCGTGCCCGCCGGGCTTGGATGTGACAAGGCAGCACGCCTGACGAACCTCAGGCTCGGCATCATGAGGACAAGTCGGGAACCCAACCCGATTGATCGCCGGGAGATCGGGCCAATCGTCACCCATGTACGCGATGTGTGATTCGCTGATCCCGGTGCGTTTGATGATCTCGTCGAGTGCTTCGGATTTGTTCCGGGACCCTTGTATCACAAGGTTCTCATCAATCTTGAGTGAACGCAAGCGATGCTTGAGTGCTTCGCCAGATCGCCCGGTGATGATCGCGATTTTCAGACCCGCATCGAGCCAGAGCCGAAACCCAAACCCATCGCGGACATGAAAGTGTTTGGTTTCGCAGCCGTTGTCATCGATATTGATCGATCCATCGGTCAGCACGCCATCGACATCAAAGATGAACAGCTCAATCGCAGCGGGATCTGGTTCGGAGTGTCCTGGTTCGGGGTTGGTGTGGTTGGTCATCAGTTGTCCTCCACGAGTTTCATAGCGATCAAATCTTGGACATCAAGCATGCCGACGGGCTTGTTGTGCTCGTCAACGATCGGAATTTCATCCGCCCGATACTCACGGAACATCGCCACCGCTTGGCTCGCCAATGCTTCGTTGGTCAGGGTTTTCGGGTTCTTGGACATCACATTGACAAGTAGGCTCTGGAGTTCGCTTGCATCACGGAGCACCAATCTTCGAAGGTCGGAGTCCGTGAATATCCCCGTCAACGCACCCGCGTCATTGGTAATCAGCAATGCTCCCGGTCGGCGTTTGACCTTTGAAGCATCTTCGAGCGCTTGAGCGACCGTCTGGTTCTCATTGGCGATCGGCAGATTCTTGCCCACATGGAACCGAATGAGTTCCGAAACAGGCTTGAGCAATGAGCCCAGCGTGCCTCCAGGGTGGCGAGCATGAAAATCTTCATTGGTAAACGATCGCCGCCGAGCAACCGCCAAAGCAAGGGCATCGCCCAAAGCGAGCGCAGCCGTGGTTGAAGTGGTGGGGGCGAGGAAATCGCCATCGCCCGCTTCATCCGTCACCAACGCTTCGAGCGTCACCGTCGCGATGCGTTGGAGCGAAGATTCAGGACCATCGGAAACCACCCCACGCGTGATCGCAATGATCGGGAGTTTGTCTTGTCGCAAGATCGAAGCCAAGCCGATGAGTTCTGTAGTTTCTCCAGAGTGGCTCAGGCAGATCGCCAGATCATTCTTACGGAATCTTCCAAGGTCGCCGTGGGCAGCTTCGGTCGGATGCACCGCGTGGGAGGTAATTCCCAGTGATGCCATCGTCGCCGATATCTTGGCGCCGATATGCCCAGACTTGCCAAGACCGGACACAAGCACGGTGCCCTCCGCATCCGCACACGCGACAATCAAATCGACAGCCTGCGTAAACCGCTCATCAACCCGATCGGCGAGCAGCAAGAGTGCAGCCGCTTCGTGCTTGAGTGCTCGGGAGATGAAAGCTTGTTCATCCATTGATTCTGAACAAGATTCTGAACTGCTGATTGGAGTCTTTGCAGGCATAGACAAGGATATGCAGCCTGAGATCGGGCTTCTCGATTGGCAAGAATGTGCGATTGAGCAGGATTGTTCCAGTCAAAGCATCTTTCTTTTTCCGCAGCCTGTCCGAAGCCATCGAGCTTTCTACCCTTACTCCCGATGAGTGAGATTCCCTTTGAAAACACGAACGAATCACCCGATGATTACGCTGCAAATATGTCCAATGATGAGCATTCAGAGCTGCCGATCGATCAGATTCCAGACTTCATGCCCCCGCCAGAACCCGAGCCCCCGCAAGCAGATACACCTGTTGGCGATCCGATCACCGACGGGCTGACCCCCGCGCAGAAACAGGCGGTGCTCCATACCCAAGGCCCATTGTTGATCCTCGCAGCCGCCGGCTCAGGCAAGACCCGTGTCATCACACGCCGCATCGCCCAGATCATCAAGGAGGGCACACCGCCGTGGAGCATCCTCGCGCTGACCTTCACCAACAAAGCCGCCGGCGAAATGCGCGAACGCGTCACCGTCCAAATCTGTGGCCCCCAACCCCCCGAGCAACGCGGCCCCGATGGCGAAATCATTAAGCAGCGAACCGATCCACGCATGCGCGGGCTCACCATCACCACCTTCCATAGCTTGTGCGCCCGCCTACTCCGCCGATACGCCGAACGCGCCAACATCCCCGGACTCAAATCCGACTACACCATCTACGATTCCTCAGATCAGATGGCATCCATGAAACGCGTGCTCAAAGACATGGGTTTACAGGCGACCAACTGGCCGCCCCGTACAGTGCTCTCGGCAATCTCCAACGCGAAGAACGAACTTCAAGACGCCAAAGACTACGAAGCCAACGCCTTCGATTATTACTCCAAGCAGATCGCCAAGGTCTACATCAAATACGAAGCCAAGCTCAAGCAAGCCGGCGCGATCGACTTCGATGACCTCCTGCTCTACACCGTCAAGATTCTCGAAACCAACCCAGACATCTGCAACGAGCTCTCCTCACGCTGGAAATACCTGCTCATCGACGAGTATCAAGACACCAACTCCGTCCAGTTCAGGCTCACTTCACTGCTCACCACCGCCCCCACGCCACTGCCAGGCATGGAGCACGAAAAGTATTCGCCCAACATCTGCGTCGTCGGCGACCCAGACCAAGCAATCTATGGCTGGCGCGGCGCGGACATCTCCAATATCCTCGACTTCGAGGACCACTACCCGGGTGCGAAAACCATCCTGCTCGGAGAGAACTTCCGTTCCACCGAGTACATTCTTGCCGCCGCCGATACGCTTATCAAAAAGAACGACAAACGACGCGACAAACCCTTGTATACAAGCACCGAAGGTGGCGAGCCCATCACCGTCATCCGCGTCAACGATGAACGACACGAAGGGGATCTCGTCACCGACTACTTCCAACGCTTGCACGATGATGATAAAATCGAGTGGAAGGACATGGCCGTCTTCTATCGCACCAACGCCCTCTCACGCATCATCGAAGACTCGATGCGCACCGCTGGCATCCCCTACAAAATCGCCCGAGGCACCGCATTCTTTGATCGCGAAGAAATAAAAACCGCCCTCTCGTATCTCCGCGTCGTCGCCAACCAAGCCGACGCCGTCTCGCTCTTGCGCGTCGTCAACAAACCAACGCGAGGCATCGGCAAGACCACACTCGATGTCGTCCAGAACGCCGCCATCCGCGCCAACATCACACTCTTCGAAGGGCTCTCACGCTCGAAGGAACTCGGGCTCTCTCCCCGGGCAGTCGCCTCGGTCGACAAGTTCATCACCACCATCAACGACTGGACTGGCGGCGGCTCCTTCATGGGTTCATCCGTCGCAAGCACCCTCCACGAACTCGTTGAAAATGTCATCACCGAATCAGGACTCGAAAAACACTACAAAAAACAGGCCAAAGCCAGCGGCTCAGAGTCCGACGAAGAACGACTCGACAACCTCTCCGAACTCATCACCTCCGCGCGAGACTTTGAACGCGAGTACGACCCCGCCAACGATCCTGCGTACTTCGAGATCACTGATACCCGTAGCACAGGCGTCCCGCCTGTGTCCTTATCCGATCCTTCACTATCCAAAACCACAGCCGAGACGCCTGTGCCACCGGTGCAAGAGCATTCAACATCGCTGCCCCCTCTCCTCGCCATGCTCCGAGCGTATCTTGAATCCGTCGCGCTCGTCGCCGATGCCGACGCGGTGGACACCACCTCGGGCAGCGTCACACTCATGACCCTGCACGCATCCAAAGGCTTAGAGTTCCCCGCCGTCGCGATGATCGCACTCGAAGAAGGCACGCTGCCTCACTCACGCGCCAACGAATCACAGGCCGAACTCGAAGAAGAACGCCGACTCGCATTCGTAGGCATCACCCGCGCGATGAAGTATCTTCAGATCACATCTGCCAACCGTCGAACAGTGCGAGGCATGACCGAACGCACCATACCCTCTCGTTTCCTTAGCGAGATCGGATCACTCGGAATCATCCAATCCGACCATACCGATGCAGATTTTGGCGCCAGCGAGTATGACGACGCATTCGAGTCTGGCCATGGTTCAGGAGCCCGATCATCAAGCGGCTCATACCGTAAGGGCTCCTTCTCACAGTACAGCCCATCTGGTTCAGCCTCCGGCCCAGGCTCCGCGAGAAACAAAGCCGATCTCGAACGCATAGCCCTTGCACGCGAACAACGCCTCGCCAATGTCGTCCCCCGCCCAACGATCGGCTCTACCCGTGGCACAGGCGTCTCGCCTGTGTCTTCTCCAACTCCATCATCCCCCGACGCAACCGCCGCCTTCCCCCAAGGCTCAATCGTCCGCCACCCCCAGTTCGGCGAAGGCACCGTCATGAAAACCACCGCAGGCTCCAACGCCCGCGTCATCATCGAGTTCAAATCCGTAGGACGCAAGACCCTCGTCCTCGAATACGCAAGGCTTAAGCGAGTGCGATAAAATCCAGGCGATGAGGCATATGTGAACCGATTCAAGCCTCGGCTGCCAAGAGTTTCTTGCCCACAAGTGCATAATGCATAACACTATCTTTTCTTTGATTTTCTCTCGCCGTAGCAAAGATACCGCCATTTATTCTTTGCTTCAAATCTATTCCAAAGCTTGCCACACTCAGGACATCTCTCAGCCCGTCTGAGATCACGCATGTCGTACGCACAGCGTGTGCAAAGTACTCGATTATATCGCTTTGCTTTTTTTATAAGCTTCGCCCAACGAATCGTATCGTATGCCATGCCTCCAAAAAACGCGACAACAGAACCAGCAATGTATACGGTCACGAGCCAATGATCCTCAATCGCATCGGGTAAGAGAAAATCAAAGAAGTTGCTGATGATCCATATATAGACCCAGTACCGTGGTGTAGGCATGAGCCGTGCACCCAACTCTGGATACTCATCAGGAATCAGAAACTTGGGCTTCTTATTGAGCCAACTCAACACCCGCATCACGCCGGCCGAATCCCACGCTGCAACTGCATCACCCGCTCAGCCTCTTCCCGCTTGACATAATCAAGCGTGTGCCGAGCGATTTTCCAAGACCCATCCTCGGTCGTCACACTCGAGCAATGCTCGCTCAAACATCGGTACATAAACTTAAACGCATCGCGAGGCTGCTGCATCAAACCCAACGCATCAACCACATCGTTGCGCGTCACATCTTGACGAAACAAATCAATCAATGAGATCGGGTCACTACTCGCGGGTCTACACACACCCAGCCGAGCATTGCACAGATCGTACAGGCTCGCCCCTGTCCAACTCAGCCGTTCTATCATGTTCTGCTTATCGAGCCGTGCCTCCTGGAAAAAAGCACTTGATTCTTTGAACAACGCATGACGAAGCTCGATTGGCAGGAGCATTTTAATTCCTACACGCTCAAGTTGAAGAAACTTATTATTAAACATCGGCCAGATAATCGATCGCATCCGATCACTATCCCCATTGACCAGCGTGGGCTCGTCCACACGATCCATTACGATCAAGATGCCAGAAAAACCGTAGGCTTCAATCACGCGTTTGAGCCTTGCAAACATGGCGTATCGTTGTTCGTCAGAATCAGAAGTGGGAAGCTCGCCTGAGTTGAGTGTCGAGCGATTTAATCGACGGATCGAACCCAGGTACCCGCTGATCGGGCGATTGACCATCCGAAGCTGCTTGGCAATCTTGCCCGCGATGCGGTTGACCACCAAGCGATCCAGCAGGAACGCCTTGACCAATAATGCGCCCCACGCGAGGAACAAGATGCCTGAACCAACATCCGTGGCGGTTGCAAGTGCCCCATCGAATCCCATATAGATCCGCGCCCAGAGGAATAACACAAGCGATGGAATCCAACCGATCCAGAGCCCAATGACCACGAACGCGCCCAAGCCGCCAGCCTGCAATCTCAACAACTGACGCAACTGAGTCGTGCGGTGCCCCGTTGGATCGTTCGTGTCATACACAGCCTGGAGCAGCAATAAATCTTTGCGGATCGCAGCGGGCAGCTTGCGTGTTTTTTTGGCGAGTCCAGCAGCCGAGTCATCCCCCAGATTCGCCGGCGGCGGGCTCGTCGGCCCGGGCATGATCGCGTTGAGCACCCGCCCGACGCCGATCGAAATCATCGCATCCATATGGTCAACAAGGCGCATATCCTCAAATGGATTCTTATCGCCTTTGACATGCGACTGCTTCTTGTACTTATCGAGCGACGCGTTCAAATCGTCATAGGGGATCATAAATATCTTGCGATCTGGGTGCTCACGGTTGTGCCGATCTATCCGTCCTGCGATCTGCAAGCGGATCGCGGTCTTGCCCGCACCTTTCTCGCCAAACACAATTGAAGTCGAAGGCTGGTCGAGTTCGCCCATGATTTTTTCAAAGTCCGAATGCACACTCGGCGATAATGGCTTAGCAAGCGATTGATCGCCGGGCAGTGTCTCATCAGCAATCGACGAACGCGCAAGGTTGGGATTGATCCCCATGCGTGCGAAGATGGAATCATGGCGTGCCTCTTCGCCTCGGAAGGGGTTTTCAACAATTGACCAGTGATCAAAGAACTGCGAAAGATTCATTCAACTCCACTCCGCCAACA
Source organism: Phycisphaerales bacterium (assembly GCA_016764015.1). The sequence continues at coordinate 17,279 of JAESSR010000186.1, read as the reverse complement.
AGCAACCAAGCCGATGCAGACCTTTGCCCACACCGGTGTATGATAGGGGATCATCGGCCCAATAGCATGTATGACACGATTGTGAGCTTTACGAACTCGTGCGATCAACCACACGGTACGATTCTCGTTCGCCTCGACCACGCAACGGATAATCCTTACGCAGTGGGTGGGCAGGATAATCTTCCCACATCAGAATCCGACGCAGGTCAGGGTGATTGGCGAAGCGGATGCCGAACATGTCAAACACTTCCCGCTCGGCCCATTCAGCGCTGCTCCAAAGATCATACACAGAATCCACAATCAACGCGGGGTCTTTTTCAATGCCTTCAGTCGAGATCGAAGGCTCAAGGTACACCTTGACAAAGAACCGATCATCGCGGCTATAAGCACACAGGTTGTACGATACCGCAAACCGTGCGGGCATCTTCGATGGGTATCCAAGGTAATCAATCCCAGCAACATCCGCCAAGAAGTTGTACTTACATTCTTCATCATCACGCAAGAATGCCATCACCTTGTGCAAATCGCTCGGCTGAACAATCAGCGTCGCCTGATCGCGGTATTCGGTTGCTCCGAACTTCAACGATGGGAACGCCGCTTTGACGCGTTTGAATGTTGGATGCTCGAGTGCTTTGGTGCTGGACATCGGTTTCCTCGTTTGATGGGATCATTCAGGATCTTGCTCAATAGATCGTAGCTGGGCTAATCACTCAATCAAAGCCCCAGCAGATCCAAATCCTTCTCGTCGAGCACGATCAGCGCCTCAGTACAGTTGATTAACTCGCCGAGCCGATCGCCAATCATACCCGGATCAAGGATGCCCTCGCTCAGCGAGCATTCTATCAAACACCCAGATTCATCTCGTTTGACCGATCGAATCAGCACGGCACCGATCTTTGGACAACTCAGACACAGATCACTTATCCTTCGCAGGTGGTCATCCGCATCTCGAAGCATCGAATCAACCAGCCATCCGATCGGATCAAGGAGCAGTGTGCACGACAAGTCTTCCGATCGTCTGGCCCATGAACAGGTACAAATCGCATCGGAGAGCATCCCCATGCTGCTCGGACGGATCATCAGCTCAATCCCGGCCTCCTCAGCCGCCTGATCGAGCGTGACCAGTTCTTCATCAAACTTGGTCCAGCCCGATTGAGACCAACTCGATAATAACCGGGCGCCAGCATCGTCGTCTCCGTCGTGCACAGCGAGATCGCCACACCGGATGATCGCTCGTGATGATTCCTTGCATAAATCAAGGCTGCCCGCAGGATCGGATACCATCGCCCCAAGGGAGGTATCCAAAAGGTGTGCAAAGAGCGAGTTTGAGTCAATCTCACGGACTTCGCCGAGTATTTGGCGAGGGCTGGTGTTCGGATGGATGATCAGATTCATAGGCAAGTCTAGCTCATGTCTGACGGCTCAGTGTGTTTCGTATACTCTCCTCCCCCGGGCTTCCGGGGGAGGTGTCTGCGCAGCAGGCGGAGGGGGTCTACAGAATTGTGTTGATGCGACAAACGAAGGAGAAACAAGGCAAGCCCCCTCCGGCTCATTTCATTCGACACAACCACCCTCTGGGTGCTCCCCAGGAAGCCCGGGGAAGGCGACAAGATTGGGATATTCGTTTCAAAATATGAGCCGTCAGGCACGACCTAGCATGGGAGAACCGACGATCTTTGATTGATCTTGTTTCGCGTCTATATCCGGACCTAGAATCGCGCAAAGAATATCAGAGCTCGCTTGAGCCTTGAGGCAGAAAGTCCGATCATTCTGATAGGATCAGTGCTGTCTGATTTGACAGATGGGCATTCCCCCTCTATCTTGCCGATTCGCCAATTCGATCGAAACTGATCGGAAACCCGTGCGAATAGATAGATAATGCAGGTACAGAACTACGGAACAGAGTGTGTGAGCAAGCAATCAAACGATAATTCGAGCAATTCAGCTGGTCAAGATATCCAGCTGACCGATGAGAACGCATCCGTTGAGAGCACTTCCTCTGACGATACGACCCCATTTGGAGCAGAGTCGATCGGGAATGACCCAATGACCGTGGCCGACGCTGAGAAATCGATCATGGATGCCACCAAAGACGGCACCAATCTCGATACACTCATCGGGCGACTCGTCATCGATCAAGGTTTGGCAACCCCCGAAGAGGTCAAGCACTGTCTGACACTCACCAGGACCGAAGAAGAACAAGAAACACTCTCCAACTCACTCGCTCAGGTTCTTGTCAATAAAGAATATGTCACCAAGCGCCAGATCGCTCGATTGCGTGAAGCTATCCAGGCTGAACGATCTGGGTCTGCCATCAGCGGGTATCGCATTTTGGGCAAACTCGGCGCGGGGGCCATGGCGACAGTGTATAAAGCCAAGCAGGTCTCGCTCGATCGCATGGTCGCAATCAAGAAACTCCCCAAGAAGTTCTCGCAAAACCCTCAGTTTATCGAACGGTTCTTCGCAGAAGGGCGCGCAGCAGCGTCGCTCAATCATCCCAATATTGTCCAGGCATTTGATGTGGGCAACGAAGGCGACATGTACTACTTCGTCATGGAGTATGTCGAGGGGCGTTCGGTCCACGAGGATATCGTCACCCACAAGCGATTTAAAGAATCCGACGCGATCGATGTCGGGATTCAGGTCGCCGAAGCACTCGAACATGCCCACGAGCGGGGTCTGATTCACCGGGATGTCAAACCCAAGAACATCATGATCACCAAAGAGGGTGTTGTGAAACTCGCCGATATGGGGCTCGCACGAGCAATCAGCGATGTCGAAGCAGCCGAAGCAGAAGCCGGGCGAGCGTTTGGCACGCCTTACTACATTTCACCAGAGCAAATCCGAGGCGAAAAGGACATTGGTCCGCCAGCGGATATCTATTCACTCGGCGTCACCCTCTACCACATGGTGACCGGAAATGTACCATTTGAGGGCAAAAATCCATCATCTGTGATGCACAAGCACCTGAAAAATGATCTCATCCCGCCTGACCATGTCAATCCCAAGCTCGGTGCAGGCATCTCAGAGGTCATCGAGATGATGATGGCCAAACGGGTAAAAAACCGGTACCAGAACTGTTCTGATCTGCTCATCGACCTGCGTGCGATCAAAAAGGGTGAATCCCCTCCATTAGCTCACAAAGATGTATTCCATGGCGATGATCTCGCTGATATCGCTGCCCAGGTGCAAGCTGAGGTTTCCCAAATCCCAGAACACACAGCGACCGGTTCAGGCGGATTCATGGATCACATCGTTTGGCCTCCATTCTTGGTCGTCGTCGCATTGCTGCTCATCAGCGTGCTGCTCAATATTCTCTGAATCTGGCAATGGCAACAGCATACAGAATCAGCATCAATTTCATCTTTGCCTACTTCTCTTCTCAATTGCCCATTTCTCATTTACCTATTGCCCTCTTATTCCCCAACAAGGCTTGCTTTATGGGTCTTTCGATGGTTCAATAGAGTCTCAAGGCTGTCAGCAGTTGACAGTCGAATGCTTGTCGTACGCCAAGAAATTTGGCAAGGAGTTCTCATATCGCCCGCAGACGATTTATCAAAAACCAAGGGCCCGCCCAGCGGACCCGAGTCAACCACATGATCCGTATCTCGCCGGTCCGCTTAGTCGACCAGAATGGCGAACAGCTTGGGCTCGTCGATACGCCCGAGGCAATGCGCATGGCGCAGGCAGTCGGCTTAGACCTTGTCGAGGTCGTCGCCAACTCACGCCCGCCGATCTGCAAGATCATGGACTACGGCAAGCACAAGTACGACCTTTCGAAAAAAGAAGCAAAGGCCCGCCAGCATGGTGGGGAACTCAAGGAAATCCGTCTCGGGCGTTCGCTCAAGATCGATCCACACGATGTAAAAATCCGTGTTGATCAAGCACGCCGATTCCTCATCGCCGGTCACAAGGTGCAAATCGTTCAACGCTTCCGTGGGCGCGAAATCATGCACAAGCAGATGGGCGAAGAACGCATGCTTCAGATATGTCAGGATCTCTCTGATGTTGCCAAGGTTGATATGGCACCCAAGGGCGTAGGGCGTGCGATCACCTTGCTGCTCTCGCCGGACAAAGACAAGATCAAATCGATCAAGTCTCGGATGATCCAAGAGGATAAAGAAAAAGAGAAACTTGAACTCGCCAGGCTCGAAGCCGAGATCGCTGCACAGAATGAAGCGGATGATCTCGCAGATGCGCAAGAAGACGCGCAAGAGGCTCAGGAAGAGAAGAAGAAAAAGCACAAGGGTCCCAAGGACAATCGTGCTTCGAATCCAGTCGATGACGAGATCGCAGATTTGCTCGGCTGATAGAGCGCAAACCCGTTTTTTCTATGACAAGCCGGACTATGTGTCCGGTTTTTTTATGTATACTGAGAGTCCGATCAAATAGTTTTTGATTTGTGTCTGAGGGATGATGTTGCCATGGTGTTGTTATTTTCAGTTTTAGTGTTTGCGATATTTACCGCCCTTGGAATGGCGCCAGCGAGCATGCTTATCTGTAGGGTGATGATAAAGGAGAAGCCAAGGTTTGAGCAGGCCTTTTCGATGTGCTTTTACGCAAGCGGTTCAATCTTGCTTGTGTACAGTTTGCTTGTGATGTATTTTGGTAAGGAAAGCGTAGTTGGGGCGATCATTGCGGGATTCGTCGTGGGCTATTTTGTATTCATTGTCTTATTGCGGCGAATGTACATGTGTTCTGGGATGCGCAGCATGATGGTGAGTTCGGTATTGATCGTCGCAACCATTGGGGTTTTAATCGTTGAGATGTTTGGCTTTGCAGCGATGCTGATGTTGTACGGCTCGATCACGCTTCATTAGGTCGTTAGATAGAGCGATGATGCTACGATCTGTTCATGTCTGATATCAATCCATCTGAAGCAGCAGTCCAAATCGATGGCGAGCACGAAACCCAATCCGGGTGGCTCTACACGATGACCATTACTTGGGATGATGGTTCAACGAGTGATCACGAACTCACGATGGCCTGGGTAGACCATGAGCATCTCGTTGGCGGAGCGATTTCACCCAGTGTGATTGCCAAAGTCGTTGCCCGAATGGCAGCGGATCACTTTGGGCACGCTCAAATGCCAGCGCGATGTGATGTATCGAGTCTTCGACGGGCCATCCCAAACTTTGACCAGCGATTCAAATCCAGTTCCGCATAGGTTAAATGCCGACAATTCATCCGATAACCCGATGAGGGTGTAGATTTCTCATTTGGAGGCGCACCAATGGTGAAATTTCTGTATTTGTTTCTGAAACAAGTATTGAAATATCTCATTGGTTCGGTATACTGATCGTTATGGCTCAGACGAAGCATCAACCTGCGGTGGGGGAGAGTGGAAACGATCAGTTTCAAGCGGACACGATCCAAGCGATCAGTGCTGCCCGCGATGCCTATTGCCGAATCATTGAAGAAAAATGCCCAGAATCCAAAGCGGTCTCAGCGGTGTCCTCCGCCTTTGGAATCCACCGCAAACTGGCATGGCAGCTCATCAAGGTCGCCTATGCAGACGATCCGTTTGTCGCGGCAAAGCACATGCCTTCATCGAAGAGCATCGCTGTGTGGATGAGCGCTGCCCAGTCGTGCGGGATTGCCCAAGACCTCGTTGAGTCAGTTCAGAAAGCCGAAGTTCAGTTCCAAGCGTTGGTTGAGACCCATGCCTCGAGCAAGTCCGAGTTTGATTTGCTTATTGAGTCATCGAACTCTGTAAAAGACGCCCAGACGGAAGAACGCTGGCGTCAGCACTCGTTCGCGGGCAATAGCTTCACATGGGGCGCTCATTGCCGGGTGCTGATGGCGATGTGCATCCTCATGCCTTCGGATGATACCGAGGATCATTTTCACATGGCTCAGATCCGTGGGCTCATGGGGTACCGCCAGACCCGCCCTGATGTACGGTGGGTCGTGAATCAGTCGGTTGCCCTCGATGATGATGTTCAGCATGAAGCTGCGATGCAACGAGCTGCGATTGACCCACAGGCAGCCAAGGCGCACAACGGGGTGCCGGTACTCCCTGAATATTGCTCACACCCAATGCCCGAGTTGCTGCGAACCAAAACCCCAGAAGGCATGATGCAAGATGAGTTCGTTTCATCGGAAGTTGGGCTCCTCGGACAGCGAACCCTTGTCACCGGCGAGCTGCTTCGTAATATCGCACCCACCCATGCGATGCCCAACGACAAAGTCGCTCACTTTGGTACATCGGTGCGGATACCTGCGGAGATGCTTCACTTTGATTTCTATGTGCGGGCAGGGTTGTTCGGACAAGTCGAGCGTGAGTTGTGTGTGTTCTCTGATATCGCATCATCGATCGCATTTCAAGACTCCGACGCTTTGCCGATGACTGACAAAGTAGTTAAGCTCGGGCGCGGGTTAACGCTCGCGTCGTCACCGGACCTTCCAGGGCACCAGGACCTGACCCGCTCGCTCTTTGGGCGTCTGGGAATTGAGCCAAATGAATACGAGTTGTACCGGGTCAGGATGGCGTATCCGCCGATGCCGACAACGGTGATGATTAAACATGAGTTGCTCCCACAGGACGGGAAGCCAACCTAATCAGGATTGCTCTCAAGTATTACCAGGTGGCAATTGAAGCTACAAACTTTTAGATTCGGAGAATAGAGATGAAGAAGACAATTACTAGTGCCGGTATCGTTGCTCTGATGAGCGCCTCTGCGTTTGCTGATATCTCAGTGAGTACCTACGATGATCTGACTGAAGGATCAATGGGGTCAGGTGATTTATACTATAACGGCGTGACCTACACCGCCCTCAACAGCGTCGATGGCGTGTTCCCTGATGGGAATACATTTGTCGCCGGTGGTGACGGGTTTGAATCACTCGGCAATGAGTACATTGTTGAGCGTGCGACCTACTTCTTTGATGAGTTCCCAGGCTTTGGGAGTCGAAACAATGTGTTGACCTTCGGGCGTGCGTTTATCCCAGGCGACAACCTGACAATTGGTCCTCTATCGACCCTGACGATGATGCTTGATTCGGTTGCCGACTCGGCATCTGTTGACCTTGGGTACTTCGAGAACGGTCCTTGGGGCGGCATGGTGCTGCACTTCGAAGCGTTCATGAACGGGGTCGTTGTTGATGCCGATACGCTTACGATCTCTAATCTTGGTGGACGCGACAACGGCGCGGTCGCCACCCTTATGGTCGGTGGAGCCGAGTTCGATTCATTGCAGCTTTACGCAACATTGGGCAATGACTTCACCGCTCCACGCATCTTGATGGACAACCTGACTGTCAACTCAGTACCAGCACCGGGCTCATTGGCATTGCTCTTGGGCGCCACCGGCTTGATGAGCCGCCGCCGTCGATAATCCGATCGAGCAAGCGAAGCGGGAACAGTATATTATCTTTCAATGCCCCGCACTGGTTTGATAGCCAGTGCGGGGTTTTTCTATGTTGAGTATGTAGGTCGATCAGACTGGTGGGAGAATGAGCGAATAAAAAAGCCGTCACCGAAGTGACAGCTTGAGGATGATAATGATAGTCGTGCGCTGTTTAGCCGCGACGGTTCATGCGACGCTTGATACCCATTGGCACGAGCAAACCGAGCCCAGCCCATGCAGCCATGGGAACAGGTACAACTGAAGCACCGATAACGAGCTTGTAGCCGAAGCTATCATTATGTGCAGCACCCATGCTGCCGTCAAAGACGACTGAAGCGTAATCGCTTACGCCGCCGGTGACACCGACATAGTATGTGCCAGCATCAAGGGTGAGCGCTTGGATGCCCAGTGGTGAAACTGTGCCCTGTGCAGACGCAAGGATTGTGCTCATGTCTGAGTCAACTAACTGCAGTGACGCAGTTGTGTTGAAATCAGCTGATGCGAGCTGATCAAACTGAATGGTCGCTTCATTGGTGATTGTGAATGAGAACCAGTCTACATCACCAACGGTGATAGTACCTGAGCCGATTTCGTTGAAATCGCCACCGCCGAACGAACCAATGAAGTTCGATGTACCGATGGTATCATTGCTTTCCATGTCGCTGAAGGCAGCATTTGCTGTCCCTGTTGCTGCCAGAACACACAGTGTCGTGGCGAGTACTTTCATATTCATGTCTTCTCCTACTTCTACCAGCACTGCAGCCGGTGGTTTGCTCTTTTCTCAAACTGAAATCCGAGCGGTTATCCCTCAATATGCCGATCAAGCTCATCCAGTATGAGTCTTGATTAGAATACGCCGCTGAAAACACCTAAACAGGGCGGGGCGAATCTCCTATAGAATACCTGAATAAGGGGGGCGGTCAATCGGAATCAGGAAATATGAGAAGTATTTTGAGCAGACATGAGGTCTAAGTTGGTCCAAATAAGTAGTTTACAGCAGATATCTTCGTGTAAGTCCGAGGAAAAGTCCCGTATTCGGCTCAGCATGCGGATGTTGGCTTGATTGAACAAATCACAATTTTGTACAACTAGACAAGAATTCTCAGTCCCATAAGCGGCTATTCAGTCTTGCTCGATCAATCCAGCCCAAGATTTTGGCAATCTGAGTCAGTTTTAGAGTCTCGATTTGGCTCGTCAATGGCCAATAGGAAGCAGTGGGGCATGCGCACGAAAAAGCCGCCACAGATGTGACGGCTTGAGAATTGAAAAAGATAGTCGGAAGCTATTAGCCGCGACGGTTCATGCGACGCTTGATGCCCATTGGGATGAGCAAGCCAAGGCCAGCCCATGCAGCCATGGGGACTGGTGCCACGGAAGCTGATACGACGAGCTTATAGCTGAAGTCTTCCATGTGAGAGCCATCGAAGAGGCTCATTGATGATCCATCACCTGTGCCAGAAACACCTACATAATAAGTGGTACCAGCGGTAAGATTAGTCACAGCAATGCTGCCCCCGGCCGCCGAAAAATCAAGAACGGATGCACCATCAGAAAACATAATTGAAGAAGTTCCGCCTATGAGCCCAAAGGTAAATGCACCTTCTGCGTTTGCATCATTTGCGACTGTAAAAGCGAACCAGTCAACATCTCCTGATGTGATTCCGCCGGTAATGATCTCAGTTGATACACCTGAGCCGAACTCGCCGATATCAAAGGCAAAACCAATAGTGCTGCCAAATTCCCCACCACCATCAACTGTTTCATCGAAAGCAGCGTTTGCTGTCCCTGTTGCTCCCAGGACACACAGTGCCGTGGTGAGTACTTTCATATTCATGTCATCTCCATACTTCTGCCAGCACTGCAGCTGGCTATGTGCCCCAAAATCAACGAGATCAGTGAGCTTAATTTCCCTCGTATCCTACGAAAACTCATCCGCTCTGAGCGATTGTGGCAGGATAACTTATGTCTACTGTACCGATAATAAGGGGGGAGTCAAAGGGAATTGGACGAAATCAATGGTTTTTTTAGGAATTGCACCCTCCCCAAACAAGGGGGTGGAAAGATGGGCGAATTGGGTATCTCAATAATGTGCATAAATGGTCCCACAGACGGATGTTGAATCCTGAAAATGGTAGATGTGGTACACTTCGGGCATGAGACTATCCACTCTATTCGTCTTGGCTCTCATTCCTCTGATTACTGGTTGTCGCATGATTCCTACAGATATGCTCTCATCGCGGGTGTATGTGTTTGCGTATCTGATTCAAGATCAGCCTGAGCTGCTCTCACAGGAAGACCTGCAGGCTGCGATCAAGGGGCATCGGAGCAATATCAATGCTTTGGAGGAGCAGGGCAAGCTGTTGATCGCTGGGCCACTCTTTGAGCCCAAGATCGGGCCGCTCTATAGTGGGATATTCGTCTTCGATGTATCTGATGCCAAAGCGGGGATGGAACTCTTCGAGACCGATCCGGCTGTCCAAGCAAAGGTGTTCAAGCCTGAGATGTACTTGTTTGAGTCCGCCGATCCATTGCTCGAGTTGACACGGCTCAAGAAGGATGAAGAAGCCGAGCGATTGGCAGACCCTGACATCCCCGATGCATGGGAAGGCAGAGCGTATGTGCTCGCGATCGCACCCAAAGATGCCGAGTTCAAACGAACTCAAGCGGTATACATTGATGCAGTGATGACACCGATAGTGGGAGATGGCGATGCGCAACGCTTGCTCTTCCTCGGGTTCAAGACCGTTGACGACGCGAAAGAAGGATTCAAAGCCGAAGACCTCACCGAGTGGTCTTTCTATGGCTGGTATGGCTCAAAGATGATCGCACAACTGCACACGGACTGAACACGCCGTCGAACCGCACACGCAAAAAGAACAAGGAAGGCGCACGACATGACTCAAGGCGTGGGCCTTCCTTGTTCATTTCGTTCTTCTCAACGGTGCCGTGGTTAACAAATCTCGGAGAGATTTTTAACTACGCTCCTTCGTGTTCAATCTTCCAATACCATCAAAAAACACGACTCCCGTTCGTAGTTAAAAACCCTTCGGGTTTATTAACCACGGCACCGTCACAGCATCTCTTTGAGATACTGCCCGGTATAACTCGTTTCCACCTTCGCCACATCCTCAGGCGTGCCGCTCGCGAGCACCGTCCCGCCGTTGTCGCCGCCCTCGGGACCGAGATCAATCACCCAATCGGCGCACTTGATCACATCAAGATTGTGCTCGATGACGATCAGCGTGTTGCCCGCGTCGGCGAGCCGATTCAGCACCGTAATGAGCTTGTTGATGTCCTCGAAGTGCAGCCCGGTGGTGGGCTCATCGAGGATGTAGAGCGTGTGTTCGCTTGATGGCGTGCCGTCGTGTCGGGTGCCTTTGCCGAGTTCGGTCGCGAGCTTCACGCGTTGTGCCTCGCCGCCGGAGAGCGTCGTCGAGGGTTGCCCAAGCGTGATGTAGCCGAGCCCGACATCGCGCAGACAAGTTGTAAACCGCAATATCTTTGGGTGGTTCTCGAAGAACCCGCACGCGTCCTCGACCGTCATCGCCAAGACATCCGCGATGTTCTTGCCGCGGTACTTTACTTCGAGCGTCTCGCGGTTGTATCGCTTGGCGTTGCACACCTCACACTCGACAAAGACATCGGGGAGGAAGTGCATCTCGATTTTTTTCATGCCTTGCCCGGAGCACGCTTCGCACCGCCCGCCGCCTTTGTTCGAGGCGACATTGAACGAGAACCGACCGGGTTTGTAGCCTCGTATTTTGGATTCCTTGGTGGCAGTAAAGACCTTGCGGATGTCGTCGAAGATGCCGGTGTAGGTCGCGGGGTTCGAGCGTGGGGTTCTGCCGATGGGGGATTGATCGACTTCGATGATACGGTCGATGTGTTGCAATCCGGTGATGCGTGAGTGCGCCCCGGGCTTGGGTTTGGAACCCATGACATGCTGTTTCGCAGCACGGAGCAGAATCTGATTCACCAGCGTACTCTTGCCAGAACCCGACACTCCGGTGACGGCCAGCATGCCTCCGATTGGGAAGGGGACATCGATGTTCTTGAGGTTGTTGTGCTTGGCGCCTTTGACGACCATCGCTTTTTCATGTTGAGTTTGCGACGGGTATTTGGGACTTCGATCTTGCGCCGCCCTGCAAGGTAATCACCCGTGAGCGAATCCTTCGCGTTGGTAATGTCCTCGATCGACCCCTGCGCCACGACCCGTCCGCCATGCACACCAGGGCCCGGCCCGATATCAATAACATAATCCGCAGCCCGGATCGTCTCCTCGTCATGCTCAACCACCAGCACCGTGTTCCCGATGTCCGTCAGATGCCGAAGCGTGGTGATCAACCTCGCGTTGTCGCGTTGATGCAATCCAATCGTCGGCTCATCGAGCACATGGCACGCCCCGACCAACCCAGATCCAACCTGCGTCGCCAATCGAATCCGCTGTGCTTCGCCGCCGCTGAGTGTCGCGGTGCGTCGATCGAGCGAGAGGTAGTCGAGCCCGACCGATTCCAAGAACTTGAGTCGACTGATGATCTCGCGCAGGATGGCTTCTGCGATGTGCGCGTGCTCCTTGGAGAGCTTTAACGCTTCTATATAAGCGATTGCATCGGTGATGTTGAGTCTTGCGAGCTCGGAGATATTGAGACAGGTCCCATCGTTGGTTGATCGCCCGATCACGGTAGATGACCCAGCTTTGTCCATATCCGCTTTGTGTTTCGAGTCGATCGTCACATGCAGCGCCGAGACCTTGAGCCGATCGCCGTTGCACTGCGGGCAGATGATCTCCTGCTGATACTGATGGAGATGATCCTTGACCCAACTCGATTCGGTCTTGTGAAACCAGTTGTGCAGCATCGGGTACACGCCATCCCATTGCTTGGTGTATTTCTTCTTTCCTGTCAGATGATCGTTGGCGAACTCAGTGCCGTGCATGAGCAGGTTGAACAGATCATCGGACATCGCTGAGAGATGCATCGACTGCGGAATCTCAAACGCCCTGCAGAACTTGCGAAGCATCCGTGGATAGATCATCCCCCCCGGCCCGTTCTTCTTCCAAGGACGAATCGCATTGTTCAAGATCGCCACATCCCGGTTGGGCACGACGAGCTCTTCACTAAACTCAAGGATCACCCCAAGCCCATGACAATCCGGGCACGCACCGAACGGCGAGTTAAACGAAAACAACCGAGGCGACAACTCGCTCAATGAAATCTCAGGATGATCAGGATCAGCAAAGTGCTCACTGAATGCGTGGTCAGTCCACGCTTCTTCCTTCTTTGGTGGCACAGGCGTCCCGCCTGTGTTCTTTGTTTTTTCTGCTTTCTTCGGGAAGACCACAGGCGAGACGCCTGTGCCACGGGTGCTGGTGGTTTGGATCGAGATAATCACCGAGCCTTCTGCCAATCGCAGCGCCGCCTCGATGGATTCGACCAACCGCTGGCGGGCATCATCCTTAATGACAATCCGATCAACGACCGCATCAATCGAGTGCTTCTTGTGCCGATGCAGCTCGAGCGGGTTCTCGGTGTCTTCTTTGAGCGCGTCGCGCAGGTCTGTGATTTCGCCATTGACCCGTGCCCGCACCCAGCCTTGCTTGAAGAAGGCTTCGAGGGTGTCCTTGTGGAATCCTTTTTTTGCACGGACGACTGGGGCGAGGACCATCAGGCGGGTGCCTTCGCCGAACGCCATCACATGATCGACGATCTGGGATGCGGAGGAGGACTCAATAGGTCGACCGGAGCGGCCCGTGACGGTGCCGTCCTTCTTTTTCTTGGTCGGTGCCCATGATCGGGGCGTGCCGCAACGGGCGTAGAGCAGGCGGAGGTAATCGTAGATTTCTGTGGTTGTCGCGACAGTGGAGCGTGGGTTGTGCGACGCCGAGCGTTGCTCGATCGCGATGGTCGGGGGGATGCCTTCGATTTCTTCGATGTCTGGTTTTTTAAGCTGGTCGAGGAACTGTCGGGCGTACGCTGAGAGCGATTCCATATACTTGCGTTGACCCTCAGCGAAGATGGTGTCGAAGGCGAGCGATGATTTTCCCGAGCCGCTGAGCCCGGTGATGATCACCAGTTGATCACGCGGGATGTCGATGTCGAGGGATTTGAGGTTGTGTTCTTTCGCTCCTCGGATGCGGATGCACTTGTTTGGGTCGATGCCCTTGTGCTCGTGCGCCTTGGTTGCTTTGGTTTTCTTGGAAACCTTGCTCTTGGCAACCTTCTTCTTCACAACCTTCTTCTTGGTGATCTTCTTGGATGTTTTAGCCTGTGGACTCAAGGCGTGGCTTCCATTTCGGTTGGTACTGGTTGTTGTGCGTTGGGTGATTGTTGGCTTTGGGTAGCGAGGTGCTTCATGAAGTAGATCATGCCGAGGAGTGTGAATCCGATGACGATGCCAGTGAGGTAGGAACCGAGTTTGGATCGGAACTGGGCGGGGGTGGAGTATTCGTTGTTGGAGTTTGGAGGTTGGTCAGTTTGCATGGGCGATTGTAGGTGTGTGAATCGTTTAGCGTTTCTTCTTTGTTCGTCCTTTGCGGGTGCCCGCCGAGCCCGAGCGTCCGCGTTTGGGCTTGATGGCTTTGGCGAGATCGGAGCGTTTGATGAGGATCGGGTAGTCGTCGTCGATCTCGCCCTCAGCTGCGATCAGGTCTTTGACATGGCTCAACTGATCTCGGAGCATCGCCGCAGCTTCGAACTCCATCTGCTGGGCAGCCTCGATCATGTCGGCTTCGAGGATTTTTACGAGATCGCGTGCGTCGAGGTTTGGGTCGTTCTCGTCGTCGGTTGCAAACTTGGCGGCTTTTCGGGCTTCGAGGGCAGAGTTGATGCCCGAGCGGATTTCTTTTTTAATGGTGGTGGGGGTGATGCCGTGGGCTTGATTGTGTGCCATTTGTTTCACTCGTCGGCGTTCGGTTTCGTCCATCGCGGTGGCCATGGCTTTGGTGATTTTGTCTGCGTAGAGGATAACCTTGGCGTCGACATTTCTCGCCGCTCGCCCCATCTGTTGGATGAGGCTCGTCGCTGATCGCAGGAACCCTTCTTTGTCTGCATCGAGGATGGTGACGAGTGAGACTTCGGGGAGGTCTAAGCCTTCTCGCAGCAGGTTCACGCCCACAAGAATATCGAACTCGCCGGCTCGCAGACCGGTGAGGATTTCGAGGCGCTCGAGGGTTTCGATATCGGAATGAAGGTATCGAACACGCAAACCTTGATCGTTGAGGTAGGTGGTGAGGTCTTCGCATAAGCGTTTGGTGAGTGCGGTGACGAGCACACGATCGCCAGCAGCCACGCGATCTCGGCATTGTTCGAGCAGGTCGGGGACTTGCCCGGAAGCCGGGCGGACTTCTACGATTGGATCGAGGAGCCCCGTGGGGCGGATGACTTGTTCGACGACTTCGCCTTGGGTTTTTTCGAGTTCGTATGGGCCTGGCGTTGCGCTGACATACATCACCTGAGGCACAATCGTCTCGAACTCTTCGAATCGTAACGGACGGTTGTCCAAGCAACTCGGCAGGCGGAACCCGTGTTCTACGAGGACATCCTTGCGGGCCTTGTCGCCATTAAACATGGCGCGGACTTGGGGGAGCGTCACATGAGATTCGTCAATGATCAGGAGCCAGTCTTTGAGGTTGGTGCGTGAGATGCCAAAGCGTTGGGCGTCGGCTTGGTGGTCTCGGGAATCTATGGTTTGGGTAGAACGGGCTTCCAGCCCGTCTTCTTGGCGTATTGAAGAGACGGGCTGGAAGCCCATCCCACCAGAAGAGTCCTTTCCCGGCGCATAATCAAAGTAATCCATCAATGTGAATGGGCGCTCTCCGGGTTGGCGCCCGTCCATGTAGCGGGAGTAGTTTTCGACGCCGGAGCAATAGCCGATCTCTTCGATCATTTCGAGGTCGTACTTGGTGCGGGCGATCAGGCGTTGGGCTTCGAGGAGTTTGCCCTCGTGGCGAAGGTGCATGACTCGTTCATCGAGTTCGGTGCGGATGGAGGTGAGGATTTCGTCGAGCTTGTCCTCGGGAATGACATAGTGGACGGCCGGGAAGAGGAAGTATTTTGTTTCTTGGGCGAGCAACTCGCCGCTCGTTGGGTTGATAAGCTCGATGCGGTCGATCTCGTCGCCGAAGAGTTCGATGCGGACAGCGAACTTTTCATACGCGGGCCAGATTTCGATCGCGTCGCCTCGGGATCGGTACTGCCCGCGTTTGAACTCGATCTCGGAGCGTTCGTATTGCATCGCGTTGAGCGCCAGAAAGAGTTCTCGCCTGGGAAGAGGCATTCCGATATTGAGCGTGTACACCCGCTCGGAATAGGCACTTGGCGATCCAAGCCCGAAGATGCACGAGACCGAAGCCACGACGATGCAGTCTCGGCGTTGGATGAGATTGGAGGTCGCTGCGAGTCGAAGCTGATCCAGATCATCGTTGCGGGCGGAGTCTTTTTCGATGTAGATATCGCGTCCGGGGATGTACGCTTCGGGCTGGTAGTAGTCGTAATAGGAGACGAAGTAGTTGACAGAGTTGTTGGGGAAGAAGGCGCGGAGTTCTTCGAAGAGCTGGGCGGCGAGCGTTTTATTGTGCGAGAGAATGAGCGTGGGTTTGCCCGTCTGTGCGATGACATTCGCCATCGTAAATGTTTTGCCTGTGCCGGTCGCGCCGAGGAGGCAGGTTGATTGTTGTCCGGCGTTGATGGCCTTGGTGAGTGCTTCGATCGCTTCGGGCTGATCGCCAGCGGGTTTGAATTCAGAGACGACTTCGAATGGTTTGTGCGAGGGGGCGGGCATCGTGGATTGTATGCGTCCGTTCAAGACCCGAACAGAAAAGGCAAGGGAAAGATGTCAGCAATTCTCAACAGGTTGTTTTGTATTCAGATATAGAGAAGGGGCGTGCGGGGTCTTCTTACTTTGCTTATGGCTCACGCGTGAGCAGTGAGCGTGGAATCGTGCGGTTGGAGAGGAACCACTCGCGTTCTTCGATGACCTCTTCATATTTTCTTTCGTCGATTTCGGAGGGGATGACGAGGTGGAGTGCGCCTGTTTTTTCTGCGGTCATCGAATATCGAGCGAGTTCAGTGATGGCGGCGATGAGCCTATCGGCGTGGTAAATTGCTCTACCGTTGCGGCCTCTCCAGCGCTTGAGCGAATCCTGGGAGGGGGTATACTGGATGTTGTAGATGATAGTACTGTCCCGATCGGTGATTTCTCCCCAGTAATAATCGGTGTAGTTGCGTGGGTCTTCCTTTTTCATCAGGACCAAGGATTCGTAGTACACGATGAGAGCGGCTTTGATTTTCTTGCTTGCTTGGACACGATCGCGGGCAGCGGTCCGCATTATTTTTTCGCCAACGCCTTTGGCTTCGCTCCAGTTTTCGATTTCGAGCAGCGGGCCGAGCCCTGAGGCTAGCCCGGAGAACTCGGTCGCCATATTGGCTTGGATCATTTTTGAAGCGCGTATGGTGAGGATTGTGGCGGGGGTATCGATTTGTTCGCTCTTCTCGTTTTTGCGTGATGATGAGGCTGTGCCGTCGTCATGTATCCAAACTTGTGCGTTCTCGACGACCATTGCTCGGAAGATATCGCCAGGGTAGCCTTTGGATTCTGCTCGAGCAGCGAGTTCGATAGCCCAGATCGAGTTGAATTTTTCATCAACCTCGGCAGCGTCCCATGTGTTTTCTTTGGCATTAGCGACTGAGCCTCCAACGCGCGCGTTGGAGTGAACGAATATGTCGTCTGCGCTAGCGACATAGACGCTCGCCGCGGAGATCGCGTCGCCGATTACAGGGGCGTGGTAGTGGAGATGGTCGTCAAACTCTTTGAGGACTTCGAGGGTTTCTACCACGTCGTAGATGTAGCCTCCGGGCGAGTCGATGCGGAAGACGATGTGATCGATATTCCGTTTGGTTGCGGTGGTGAGTGCTTTGCGGAGTCCGACGGCAT